>DNUI01000240.1:4315-19354 GCA_003508565.1 Syntrophaceae bacterium | reverse complement strand
AACCTCTATTCACGGAGTCAGAGTCCGGTGTCCTACCATTGAACGATCCCCCAATAATCTATAGTAATCATTATACTCATCGGTTAACAATTAAATGGTCGGGGCGAGAGGATTTGAACCTCCGACCCTCTGAACCCCATTCAGATACGCTACCAAGCTGCGCTACGCCCCGACTATTTAGCTATACAAGGGCTGCATAATTACCATCATGTCACATTTCTGTCAAGAATTATGAACATCTGCCGATATATTAATAGATGAATAAATTCCTTGATTTCGAAAACATCGTAATGTATTATTACGGCGTTTCTTGAGTAGCTACTGAAGTTCTGATTAATATTCGTGAGAAAATTGTCATGTGGCATGTAATTCTGGCTCCTTTATTCTTGATACTCGCTTTTGCCTCTCCAGTATCCGCAGACATCTATAAGTATGTGGATACTGAAGGTGTTCTCCACCTCACAAATGTTCCTACCCAAACCGGTGTGAAATACACGCTCATCATGAGGGAAAAACGTGTTCTTTTAAATAGAAAGTTGGCACAAAATATATCACAATACGATGAACTGATTAAGAAGGCATCGGGAAAATATAATGTAGAACCTGCTCTGGTAAAAGCAATCATCAAGGCTGAATCCAATTTCAATCACCGTGCCGTGTCCCCTAAAGGGGCGAAGGGACTGATGCAACTGATGCCGGCTACGGCTTCTCACCTGCAGGTGCAGGATTCTTTCCATCCTGAAAACAATATTGAAGGTGGAGTAAAATACGTGCGATATCTTTTAAATTTCTTTAACGGTAATCTTCCCTTAGCGCTAGCCGCCTATAATGCTGGTGAAAACGCCGTAGTCAAATACGGCGGCATCCCCCCCTACCGCGAAACACAGACATACGTCCGCAGGGTTCTAAGTTATCTCGAAAGATTCAAATAATTGCAAAATTGAAAAAACAATAGGAAGGATTTTCTATGAAATCTTGCCTGCAAAGAAATATTTTTTCAACTTTGCAAATTTCTTCTCTTTGATTCCGCGAATTTTCATTAAATCTTCCAGTATGCGAAATTTCCCGGACTTTTCTCTGAATTGAACGATCTGTAACGCCGTTTTTTCACCTATGCCGGGAATCAGCATAAGATCATCAAGTGTGGCTTTATTAATATTGATGGGGATATTCAAGGCTAACTTGATAGCATTATCCATTTCTCTTATTATTATTTTGCAACCTGAATCTATTACAACGTCGTTGCCATGTGATAGTTGCGCATGGAGTGTTTTTTCATCGAACTTTTCAAATCTTTGGATTCCGGCAGCTTTCAATAGATCGATGACCTTTGTCTTCCTGGGCAACCAATAGATACCTTGGAAACTCGTATCACCGGTGATGCCGATGACTATTTGATCATGACGCATATCTCTATAGGGGATGTCGTCGCATACGTTAGACGGCAACAGGAAAGACGAAAATGTAAGAGTATAAATGATTACCGCAATGACAATTAAGACAATTGCTCCATCAAGTTGTCTGTCCGACATTCGTATCTTCATGAGAACGAAACTAGACTTCATGTCACATCCCCTGCGGAAAATGGAGGTCAAGGGAAGAATTTTTACTGCCTTTACAAAATACCTCTAAATCTTTTTTCTTGAAAGGGAGATTTGATGGTATCGAATATTTTTGTGTCCTCCCGATACTATGGTGTCATAGCGGTTTTCTCTATATCAGTTGAATTATTTCTTCTTATCCAGGCCGAATGCATCATGCAGGGCTGAAACGGCCAGTTCTGTATATTTTGCCTGTATGACGCAGGAAATCTTGATTTCAGAAGTACTGATCATTAAAATATTAACCCCTTCTTTCGCTAACGCCGAGAACATCTTTGCCGCAACTCCTGAATGGCTGACCATTCCTACCCCGATAATTGATACCTTGGCAACATCATCATCTATTTCCAGCTTTTTTGCACCGATATCTTTTGAAACACTACCAATAATCTTATGTGCCTTCTTAATTTCTTTACGTGAGACCGTAAATGTCAAATCTGTAAAGCCTTCAATGCTTGCATTTTGAATAATCATATCAACCACAATATTGTTCTCTGCAAGTGGCGTAAACAATCGAGCGGCAATGCCTGGACGGTCCGGAACACGGACTACGGTGATTTTCGCTTGATCGCGATCGTATGTAACCCCACATATCAGTTCTTTTTCCATTTCTTCATCCTCCTTCGTTACCAGTGTCCCTCCTCCGTCCGTAAATGACGATCTCACACACACAGGCACCTCATATTTTTTTGCAAGTTCAACTGAACGGGGTTGCAAAACTTTTGCCCCTGTTCTTGCCATTTCCAGCATCTCTTCATAGGAAATCTTACTCAACATTCGTGCTTTGCTGCATATGTTCGGATCTGCCGTGTAAACCCCCTCAACATCAGTGTAAATATCGCATACACCGGCTTTCAGGGCGGCTGCTAATGCAACCGCGCTTGTATCTGAGCCGCCTCTGCCAAGGGTCGTAATATTGTTTTCCTTATCCACACCTTGAAAACCAGCAACTACTACGATTGTTCCTTTTTTGAGCTCTTTGGTTATTTTCTTTGCATCGATTTGGATGATACGCGCCTTTTTATAGGCCTGATCGGTAAGGATTTTGATCTGAAAACCCAGGTAAGATTTGGCTACATGTCCCATTTTATTCAAAATTATGGAAAGCAAGCTTGCCGTAACCTGCTCTCCTATGGAAATGAGAGCATCATATTCCCGCTCGTGGGGATCTTCCGCAGCCTTATGTGCTAATTGGATAAGCCTATCCGTTTCTCCAGCCATTGCCGATACCACCACAACAACACTATTTCCTGCTTCTTTCGTTTTTATAATTCTTTTTGCTACATTCTCTATCCTGTTAAGATCGGCTACTGAAGTCCCACCATATTTTTGCACAACAATGGCCATTCTCTAAAATCCTCCGCTTTTCAATGCATTTGATATCCGGGCGATTCTTTTTTCCTGCCCGGATATTACTATTTCTCTTACATTCTCATCGAGATATTTAAACGAAATGCACAAGGTTTCCTCTGTGAGGATGTGTCGTATTTTATCGGCCCATTCGATAACACTGATACCATCTCCAAAAAGATATTCCTCGTAGCCTAAATCCTCCACGTCCTGAGAATCCTGCAACCGATACAGATCAAAGTGGTAGAGCATTATCTTTCCCGGATACTCATTTATCAACGTAAACGAGGGGCTCGTTATTTGAAACCCTTCGGGGACTTCTAAGCCCCGGGCAACACCCTGTGTAAAGCATGTCTTCCCTGTTCCCAACTCACCTACAAGTGCAAGGACGTCCCCTTTCGTCAGATTCTCCCCAATAATCTTTCCGATGAAAAAGGTTTCCTCCGGATTCTTAGAAATAACACAAAGCTGGGAAGTTTCCTTGCTCATACATTTCTTCATTGCTCGAGAACAACTACGGCCTGTGCATTCTCCCTTGTATGCGTCATGCTTACATGAACCGCAGTGATGCCGTGGTTACCAAGGACCTCTTTTATTTTTTCATTCATATGCACATGCGGGCTCCCCTGAGGATTGTTGATCACTTCAATATCTTTTAAAGAAATCCCCATTCCCAGTCCTATGCCGAGAGATTTCAGGAATGATTCCTTGGCAGCAAACCTGGCGGCGTAATGCATTGCCGGATTAGCCTTGTGCTGACAATAACTAATTTCGTTCTTTGAATATACCTTCTCGGTAAAACGTTCTCCCCATCTTGTAAGAATTTTTTCGATCCTGTTAATTTCAACTAAATCCGTGCCAATTCCATAAATCATCTTTTTATCCTTGTGGCACTGCTACGCCCTGATAATCGCATCAGCCACGACGACAACCTTTTTCATGGCTTTTACATCATGTACCCTTACTATATTCGCTCCGTTCACAATGGACGCAGTAACGGCTGCAGCAGTCCCCTCTGTGCGCTCTAATGGCGTTCCCCCGGTTATTTTGCCGATAAAGGCTTTGCGGGACACGCCTATCAGAATCGGTCTCCCCAATACCTTAAATTCTGAAAGATTTTTCAAAATTTTGAGGTTATCTTCACCTGTTTTACCAAAGCCGATTCCGGGATCAATGACAATACTTTCTTCAGAAATTCCTGCGGTCAGTGCGTGATCTATTGTATTTCCCAGAAATTCAATAATCTCACCCAGAAGTGACGTATAGGACAAGTCGCCCGTCTGCATATCCCGGGGAGTTCCCCGCATGTGCATGAGCACAACTGCAGCCCCTGATTTCTTTATAACATGTGCCATGTCACCATCAAGTCTCATCGAACCTATATCGTTCACAATTTCCGAGCCGCACTCAATAGCCGCTTGAGCGACCTCAGCCTTTGTAGTGTCTATGGAAATCGGAACATTCACGTGGCCTGCTAGTCCTTTTATCACTGGAATTACCCTTGCCACTTCTTCCTGAACAGTTACCAGCTCAGCCCCTGGTCTCGAAGATTCTCCACCGACATCAATAATATCCGCACCTTCCTCTACCATTTGTATGCCGTATTGAACAGCACCTTCCGGTGAATTGAACATCCCACCATCAGAAAATGAGTCTGGCGTTACATTGAGTATCCCCATAATGTGCGTACGGTCTCCGAGAACCATTTCTCTTCTGCATGTTTTGAGAATAAGAATATCTTTTGCAATATTTGCTAAAAGCTGTTTGATGGCCATTGATATGGCTTTTAAGCCAAGAGGTTGAAAGGATAGTTTATCGGCAAATCGCTGGAGCTGTTTCGCTGTACCCATGATCACCACATCCGTTTCCTTAACGCTACAGGAAACGGAGGATCGTGAAACCGCGGCATCGCCGCCGAGTGAAAGCATCTCCTGTTTTATAATGTTCGCCACATTACACTTAATACCCTCAAGCAGTAAGTTGCAATGTGCCATCTTGGGAAGCATCGCTTCAATACCGTAAGGATCCACATTGATCTTTTTCAGTATCTGGAGAGCGTCAGAAGATGTTCGTAAGTGAAGATGTCTTACACGTTTATTCTCTGATGTTGTATTTCCCATTACATGAGATATTCAGCGGGTATAGATCGTTCTTAGTTTATTGCGTTTTCCTGCAGTATTAAATCTCCCGTTTCTTCTCTCTCTCCCATTTTTTGCTGTATAATCGCATCCAACTCAGAAGTATTTAACACCTCTTTATCAAGGAGTTCTGAGGCAATCTTGTTTAAGATATCAATATGATCTGACAACACTTTCTTTGCTTTTTCATAGCTTTCTGAAACAATGCGCGTTATTTCTTTATCTATCCTTTGCGCTGTTTCCTCGCTGTAATCTTTGTGCATCGCAAATTCACGCCCAAGAAATATTTGTTCCTCTTTCTTGCCGTAACTTAGCGGGCCCATCACATCGCTCATGCCCCATTCGCATACCATCTTTCTTGCCAGATTTGTCGCCCGTTCGATATCGTTTCCGGAACCTGTGGTAAATTCATTCAAAATCAGCTCTTCTGCTGCTCTGCCGCCTAAGAGAATGGTAATGTTGTTCAAGAGATACTGCTTTGGATAGGTATGTTTTTCATCTACTGGCAGCTGTTGGGTCAATCCCAGAGCCATCCCCCTTGGGATAATGGTAACTTTATGAATGGGATCGCTTCCCGGTAATAATCTCGCTACCAGGGCGTGACCGGATTCATGGTATGCCGTGTTTCTCTTCTCCGCATCGCTTATCACCATACTCTTTCTTTCCGCACCCATCATAACCTTATCTTTGGCAAACTCGAAGTCATTCATGGTCACTTTATCCTTACCATAGCGGGCGGCATAGAGAACAGCTTCATTGACAAGATTTTCAATGTCAGCGCCGGAAAACCCGGGGGTTCCTCTGGCGATCACCGCGAAATCGACATCTTCATTCAGAGGGGTCTTTTTGGTATGAACCTCCAAAATCTTTTCCCTTCCCCTCACATCGGGAAGGGGAACCACTACCTGCCTGTCAAATCTGCCCGGTCTGAGGAGGGCGGGATCAAGGACATCAGGCCGGTTTGTTGCGGAAACAAGAATTACTCCCTCGTTTGATTCAAAACCGTCCATTTCAACGAGAAGCTGGTTCAAGGTCTGTTCCCTTTCGTCGTGTCCCCCTCCCAGACCTGCGCCCCTGTGCCTTCCTACGGCATCAATTTCATCGATAAAGATAATGCAGGGGGCATTCTTTTTACCTTGTTCGAACAGATCCCTTACCCTCGATGCCCCTACACCTACGAACATCTCGACAAAATCCGATCCGCTGATGCTGAGAAAAGGAACCTCTGCCTCGCCGGCAATGGCTCGGGCAAGTAACGTTTTGCCGGTACCAGGCTGCCCAACAAGGAGCAAGCCTTTGGGTATCCTGCCACCGAGCCTCGTGAATTTTTTCGGATCCCTGAGAAATTCAATTACCTCTTCCAGTTCTGCCTTTGCTTCATCAATCCCCGCGACATCAGCAAAAGTCACTTTTTTTGATTTATCCGTAACAAGACGCGCCCTGCTTTTTCCGAATGCCATTGCCTTGCCACCACCAGCCTGCATTTGACGCATGAAGAATATCCACACACCTATAAGGAGGAGCATGGGAACCCAGGAAATCAACACATTCATATACCATGGAGACTCGTCTACAGGTTTCGATGCAATCTTTACCCCTTTTTCTTTGAGAAGTGGAACTACACTCGCGTCTTTTGGTGCATATGTCTTGAAACTCTTGCCATTGCTAAGTTTGCCTGTAATGCTTTCGCCCTGCATGGTGACTTCAACAATCTGCCCCTTTTCCGCGTAACTTATAAAATCGCTATAAATTATGCTTTCCTGGGTGCTCTTTGGTTGATTAAACAGATGCCAAAGCAATACAAATACGAGACTGATAAATAGCCAGAGCGCTATGTTTTTTTGTAAAGAATTCAATAGTACCTCCCTTTAATACACCTTAGACATTTCTCTCTACGATTTCATCCAATATGGTAATATTTACAACTACAATAACTGCAGCATTATTTCAAACTATTTCTACCTTTAGAACCCTTCTTGTTTCCTCCGATATTTTCACACGTTCACTCAATCTCCTCCCTACGATCCATATGACCGACTTCTGATCTAATAACAGCAGGGTTTGCTTGCGAACATCTATGGGCACCTTTTCATCAATGAAATAGGACTTAATCTTTTTCTCTCCTTGCATCCCCAGGGGCTGAATCCGGTCACCCGGTTTTATTGTTCTTATTATCACAGGCGGAACAACTGTGTCGTAGTCCATAAAAACAACATTTTGGGTAACTGCGCGTAGATCTTCAGGTTGCTTGACAAATTCAGATTGCAGTGTTTTCCCTAACTCTGCAATTTTCACGGATCCTGGAAATGTAACCTCATAATGCATGTTGTCAAATATATCCCGAGTAATTTTTCTTTTTGCTTTCATTCCCTTGGAGATGATAAGGGAATCGTATTCTCGCCGTACCATAATACCATGAGGAAGATTACGGTAACCGCTTGGGTGTTCGCTGGAGTACAAATCCGTAACCGCCTTGATATGTGCATACCCGATACCCTGGCCACCGGGTGTTGATTGCCGTAAAAGACCCTTTATCACCTGGTTTTGAACAGCTTCATGATGCTTTCGAAGTTCAGATATACTGATACTGATGTCACTACTGTCCGCCTTGATTTTCCAATCTGAAATGATAGCACGAGACACTGTTTTCATGTAATCATCTTCCAGGCGCATTATTTCCGCCATGTTTTTCAGGTTTTCTTCCAGATTTGGATTATATTTTTTTAATTGCGGTATCAGCGAATTTCTTATCCTGTTTCTCAGATAAAGGTTTTCTGTATTAGACGCATCAGTCACGTACTGTATTTTGTGGGATTCAATAAATGACAATATCTTTTTCCTAGATATACCCAGAAGTGGTCTGATATACAACGAATCCCTTATAGGCAACATGCCTTTCAACCCTTCGGAACCGCTACCCCTCAACACATTCATCAATACAGTCTCTATCTGATCGTTCAGATTATGCCCCAATGCGATTTTATTCGCATGATATTTCTTTGCCACATCATTGAGAAATTGGTATCTCACCTCCCGGCTGATGTCTTCTATGGATCTTCCGGTCTCTTGTCTGAAGGAGTTGATATGTACTTTCCTGCTCTCAGATGTAATTTCCATTTCACGGCTTATTCTGAGGACCAATTGTTCATCGTAATCGGCTTCCTTGCGAAGACCATGGTTGAGGTGCGCGGTAATCAATGTTATCTCGTATTCTTCAGAAATCAGCGCAAGTACTTTCAATAACGCGATAGAATCAGGGCCTCCGGAAACGGCGACTATAATGCATTCTCCTTTTTTGAGCATACCGTACTTTTGTATGGCATCCTTAACTTTATTAATCATAAAAATACGATCACCCGAATATCTTGATCAATTCTGATAGTCCTTCGCATGCGAAATCCGGTTTCAATGAATACAGTATGTTCCTTGGGGTCAAACCGTTCAAAAGTGCACAGCTCAATACCCCCGTATTTTTTGCCAGCATAATGTCATTCACACCGTCACCGATGACCACCGCATCAGTATTTTCTACACCGAATTTTTGGATGAGTGGATTTAACAAATGGGGATCAGGTTTCTTGTACGGTGTGCTATCAGCTCCGATAATATCATCGAAGTAATGCGAGATGCCGAACGCGTCGGTCATCACCACAGTAAAATATTTACGTTTGTTTGTAATGATAATTTTTTTCTTATCCTGAAAATGTTCGAGCACTTCTATAACAGAATCGGATAGATATGTAGTATCCAGCATGTGTTCCGCGTAATGGTCGGAAAATATTTTCAGAGCATCGCCGAAAAACTGCTTGTTATTTATACCAAGGGACCTTTCGATTAATTTGTGCACACCGTCTCCTATGTAGCTGATTATCTCTTCTTGATCCATCATGGGAATATTTAAGGTTCTGAGGGTGTAATTCACTGAAGCTGCGATGTCTCCTCCCGAATTCACAAGGGTGCCGTCAAAGTCAAATATCATAAGACTAATGTGTTTCATTCTTTCCAGTCCCCATTAAACTCTTTTCTGTTTTTTCTCTCATTGAAATCTTAAAAGGATTCGAGGTTTCAAAGGTTGCAGGGTTAAGGTGTTTATTGTCCAATAATTTTAACAATATTTTAGCACCCTTTCCACTGTCCCCCTGTATCTTTACATTCTTCGAATGGTTATGTCTACTGTGT
This sequence comes from Syntrophaceae bacterium, assembly GCA_003508565.1. Classification (GTDB taxonomy): domain Bacteria; phylum Desulfobacterota; class Syntrophia; order Syntrophales; family UBA2185; genus UBA2185. The sequence goes on along the minus strand of DNUI01000240.1, from coordinate 10,086 downwards.
CTCAGATCATCTTTTAACAACACCCGGTTCTCTCCTTCAAAGTCTCAACCATTCACTGGAACCCTCGATCCGTTGACCACTTGAAACCTAAAGAAGACAATAGCCTTTCCGGAGATGCTTGTTTCTGTATATATAACTGATTATACAATTACAAGAGATCAATAGAAATATATATTCTTTTTTGTTCTCTTGACTATCTGACATTATTTGTGGTAATTGTTCAGCATCCGCTTGGATCCACGACAGATGGACTGAGACGGAACGGTCAAATATGATAGTTTGTATCTTTAGGCCTTCCGGGGTTTGTCTGGAAGGCCTTTTGTTATTTTTACCCATAAACGTGCAGGATATGAGCAGGGACACCATAGCAATTTTGGGCCTCGGCAAAGTTGGAAGAGCAGTCGGCTTTCTTCTTCGATCAGCCGGCTATACAATTACTGCAGTGGCGAGCAGATCTGCTTCATCCCTTACTCAGGGAATCGTATATACAGGCGGAGAAGCCTTTACGAACCTTTCAGAGGCTGCCTCTCGCGCTCAGTGCATTTTTATTACAACGTCTGATGATGCCATTGCTTCCGTTTGTGAGAAGATAGCGAATGAGGGCGCTATAAAACCAGGCAAAAAGGTTATTCACATGAGCGGTGCGGGCGGGCTTAATCTCCTTGAAACAGCGCGGCGGTCCGGCGCCTCTACGGCAAGCATACATCCTCTCCAGTCTTTTGCCGACGTGGAAGGCGCGATCAAAAACATCCCTGGCAGCACTTTCGGTATTACCTCGGAAGATGAAATCAGAGAATGGTCAATAAAAATTGTTAGAGACCTGGCAGGCGTTCCTTTCTTCATCTCCGATGAGGACAAACCCCTTTACCATGCTGCGGCCTGTATAGCTTCAAATTACCTGACGACCCTCATCCATATGGTTGAAGTGATATACCAATCCCTTGGTTTGAGGCATGAAGACGCCATGCATGCCTTTTGGCCTCTCGTGAAAGGTACGATGAAAAATATAGAGGAACGAGGAACGGTACAAGCTTTAACAGGACCGATAGCACGCGGTGATATGGGCCCTATAAAAAAACACATTGAGGCCCTGCGGAATAAGTTGCCGCTCTTTTTACAGGCATACAGTATTCTTGGAATATTGACGACGGACATTGGTGTAGAGAAAAAAACGTTGTCTCCACAAGATGCTGAATGTATTAAACAATTATTAGAGGGAGGTCTGCACTATGAGCACACAAGCAAGCATGAGTAAGGTTACCACTGCCACAATCCGCGATATGACGAAAAAAGGTGAAAAGATAACTATGCTGACGGCTTACGATTACCCCACAGCTCTGATTGTGGATGAAGCAGGGATCGATATCATTCTTGTAGGGGATTCACTTGGCATGGTTATCTTAGGCTACGACAGCACTCTTCCTGTTACAATGGATGAAATGATTCATCATACCAAGGCAGTATCCCGGGCAGTAAAACACGCCATGATAGTGGGAGATATGCCGTTTATGTCGTATCAGGTTTCTGTCGAGGATGCGCTGTATAACGCCGCTCGTTTCCTTCAGGAAGCAGGTGCACAGGGTGTCAAGTTGGAAGGCGGAAGAGAGGTGGCAGAAATCACGAGAAGAATAACCTCTTCTGGAATTCCTGTCATGGCACACCTTGGCCTTACACCTCAATCTGTTCACCAGTTTGGAGGATATAAGGTTCAGGGAAAAGAAGACGCGTCTGCAAAAAGAATCATGGAAGACGCCAAGATCCTTGAAGAAGCGGGGGCTTTTTCTCTTGTGTTAGAATGTGTTCCCGCAACACTTGCCAAAGATGTGTCAGAATCACTTACTATACCCACCATAGGCATCGGCGCAGGCGTTGATTGCGACGGCCAGGTGCTGGTTCTTCATGACATGCTGGGTATGTTCGAAAAATTTATGCCAAAATTTGTCAAACCTTACGCGAAACTGAATGTTCAGATGAAGGAGGCTATCCAGCAATATATCGACGAGGTGAGAAGGAGCACCTTTCCAGAAAAGAAACACTCATTCTTATGAAGTAAATTTCTTACGATATCAGTTTTTATATACAACAATATTGGATTTGGCTCTTAATTTTTTCAATATTGTCTCAAAGGCTTCCTGTTGTTTCTGTTGCTGGATAAGAGCGGAAATATTTCCTTTCATTCTTTCGTTCAGGCTAATTACCATCGGAGCATTTTTTTCTAAAACCTGGATTATATGGTAACCGAACTCAGTTTCAACGACAGATCCGATTGCCTTTAACTCCTGTGAAAAGGCAGCATCTTCAAATTGTTTAACCATTTCACCCCGTGAAAAAACACCCAAATCACCACCATTTTCCTTACTAGGGCAATCTGAATTCTTCTTGGCTATTTCAGCAAAGTCTGCCCCCGCAGTTAATTGATTTCGTAAATCCTCAGCTTTCGCTTTTTTCCCTGCTTTCACTTTATCATCATCTCCGGCTGCTTTCGCTACGAGAATGTGTCGCACACGAACAGATTCAGGTGTCTTAAACTTCTCCTTATTCTTTTCATAAAAGTCGGTTATCTCCGTTTCCGTCGGCGTAACAGTCGCTGACGGCTGCGACATCACAAGCTTGTTAACTTTAAGCCCAAAGCGTATATCGTCTTTCATTTTTTCCTTGGTTATCTTATTCTTCTTAATAATGTCATCAAGTGTCGTGCCCTCAGGAAGGTTCTTCTTAAGTCTTTCCATGGCTGCCGTCACCTCATTTTCGGTGGCGCCTATTTTAAGCCTGTTTACTTCATTTGTAAGAAGCGTCCTTATTATAAAATCATTAATGATCTGATTGCGCACGTTCTCCCTGACTTTCTCAAGGCGGCCAGCGGGTACCTGCTTCCTGATCGCTGCTATCCTTTTTTTAATATCCGCTTCCAGCTGATCTTTGCTCAGTTTTGCACCATCAACATTCACGATGACCCCTGGTTCCGAAGATGGTGTGAGCAAAGGTGCGTCAGTCGGAACTGCAGGGGTGGGCTCCGCCTGTTGAACCGCTGGTGTTTGTGTTTCAGAAGTTGTACTTACCTGTTTTTCTTCTTTTGTCCCGCAACCAGTAAGTACCAGCGTGATAAGACAGGCGGCGATAAAAAAAGTATGAATATATTTCTGGTCTACCATGACGTGGCCTCCATTATTTATAAATTTACTATTAAAGCCAATTTTTATTATGCTCTGTACATTATACTCTTACTACTATAAATGCACGGTTTATTTCATTATACATTCAATAATTTTTTTAATGAATCATAATCATCACCCTTAATCCAGTGAATTTGGATACCTTGCTTTTCCATCCTCCTGAACCATGTTTCCTGCCTTTTCGCAAATTGGTGAATTCGCGTGTTGAGCGTGTCAAACATGTCTTTGTAACTCAGCGCGCCCCGGAGGTATAATCCTACATATCGATATTCAAGGCCAAAAAAATCAAGTTTCTCCCATTGAATTCCGGAGGCATTAAGATTTTTTACCTCTTCTATCAAACCTGACATGAACCTTTCTTTAAGACGGTGTGTAATTCTCTGACGCAGTATTGACCTTTCCCAACGAATACCTATCACCAAGGGAACGATCACGGGAACATTGTCATCAAAACTAGAATCTTGAGCTTTTGCAAATTCCTGTATTTCTATTGCCCGTATCAGTCGTTTACGGTCACACAAATCCGTTGTGTTGTGGGGTAAAGGATTGAGAGCAAGGAGCCTCGAGACCAGGGCATGCATCTCCTCCTTCTCCAGTTCATCCCTCAGCTGATGAGATTCCGGAACTTCAAACATTTTGTAGCCTTTTATTACGGATTCGATATAAAGTCCCGTTCCTCCAACCATAATCGGAATTATGCCTCGTGAAGAAATCTCGGAGAAACACACAAAAAAATGTCTCTGGTATTCGAAAACATTGAACTCATAGACGGGATCAACAATATTGACAAAGTGGTAGGGAATGGTTGTTCCATCAACAACATATTCGCTCAAATCCTTGCCGGTTCCTATATCCATGCCCCGGTAAACCTGACGGGAGTCTGCCGATATTATCTCAGAAGATAGTTCTTTTGCAAGGCGGGCGGCAAGTTTCGTTTTCCCCGATGCTGTAGGCCCCAAAATCACAATCAGGTTACATGGCATCTCAGTGGTAATCATACTATGTGTTGTATTTATTATATTTGTAACGCCGAAAAGATGTTTTTCCTGCTGTTAAGTCACTAGAGTTTCATGGTATTTTACCTGAATCTTTAACCCATAGACTCTTGGAGATGCCCGTAACTATCCGGATATGATCCCAATAGTTACAATGAATTTTGTTGAAATAGCCCTTTAATCCATGTAAGCAGAGGCGGTTTATATAACAAATGGATGAAGATTGCCATGAAAAATGAAGGTCTTGATCTTGGCACTGGGCCGATTCTCACACTGCTCCTCAAAATGAGCTGGCCGTCGATTACCGCGATGTTCGCGATGGCGCTTTATAATCTTATTGACACCTTCTGGCTTACCCGGTTCAGTTCTCAGGCGATTGCCGCTTTGACTATCTGTTTTCCTATCCAGATGGTGTTCGGCGCCATCGGTGTTGGCACTGGTGTCGGTGCCGGTTCTTTTGCAGCTCGAATGTTCGGTGCCGGCGATTATTTAAGAGCGAAACAAACGGCGGGGCAAATAATTATTCTTTCCGCTTTCCTGGGCATTCTGATTATCGCCGTAACCCTGATTTACCATGACATAATCTTGAAGATTTTCGGGGCAACGGGGGACGTCCTTCCATTAGCGAGGCAATATCTTGTCACGGTTGTTTTTGGCTCACCATTTTTACTTTTCATGATGATGGCAAATAACCTTTTACGCGCTGAAGGCAAACCCAACACGTCAATGTATGTCATTCTCGTTATGTCCGTTCTCGGCATGGTGCTTGATCCCATCTTCATCTTTGGGTGGGGTCCCATACCCCGTATGGGCATCCGTGGTGCAGCGTTATCTGCCATTATCTCCTATTTTTCTGCCGGCTCGCTGTCCTATTACTATCTTAACCTCAAGTCATCCAAATATGACTTGCACTGGCGATATCTGCTTCCCAATTTTTCGATCATTTCATCCATTTATCAAACAGGCTTTCCCTCCGTGATCATGAACCTTGTCTTTGGTCTTGTATTGATTGTGTATAACTATGTTCTTGGTTTCTTCGGATCACTGGCTATCGCGACGCTGGGTCTCTGTTTTCGCATCAACGGACTTGTCGTCATGGTGTTATTCGGCATGGGACACGGCGTAATGCCCATGGTGGGTTTTAATGAAGGTGCGGGTCTTCACAAGCGGCTCATGGAAACGGTCAATGTAGCGGTGAAAATATCTTTTACCTTTTCAGTGGCAGCTTTTTTACTTTTTGAACTGTTTGCCCCTTCCATTCTTGAGTTCTTCACAAACGATGCGGAGTTGCTGGAAATTGCCGTTCCGGCCTTGAGAATCTTCGTTTCCATGCTTTTATTTATCGGCCCCACTCTTATGTGGATCAATATGTTCATCGGTCTTGGCAAGGGATTTACTTCTATGGTTCTATTGATGATGCGCGATGCCATACTATTGATACCCATGCTGATCCTGCTTCCATCAATATTCGGATTGAATGGTGTCTGGATGGCACAACCCATTTCCAATATAGTGTCTTTTTTTATCATCTTGTTCTGGACAAGAAGGGAATTCAGGATGATGGAAACAAAAGTTCAGGCACCTTGACAGGTCTGTTCCGCAA
>DNUI01000240.1:0-4120 GCA_003508565.1 Syntrophaceae bacterium | reverse complement strand
GTTCTTGTGGTATTTCTTATGGCGGTTTTCTTCTTGCCGACTATTCAAGCTTTAGAAGGTACAAACCTGAACGGTCAGACTGAAATTTTATCCGTAATTGCTTCGTCTGTCGGGAAGAACTATTCCATCCAGATCAGCGCGTATCCAGAGACAAAGATAAATGAGGCAACGGAGTTTGTATCAGAACTGAGAAAAAGACTGCCAGATGTCCATATGGAAAAAGTTTATATCCAGGGGCAGGGAGTATGGAATAGAATTTTAGTCGGACATTTTGCGACTTTTGAAGAAGCTTCCCTATATATGAAAGAGAAGAAATTATTTGATGTGTTTCCCGGAAGCTTTGTAAAATTGACATCTGAAGGATAATCATGCATTGAAGGGATTTTGGATACATGATGCCCCAATAAGTCACAGAGAAGGCGTACTAAGGTGAAGCTTTGACTACTGGCGAGCTCAATCGTTAACGCTTTACGTTGATTTCGTGTGAGATGGCACGATATATAACCCTGAAATTCATTCCCTTGTTAGGCCCTGGGGTTGTTACGTATGCGTATGATAGAGCTGATGGCCGTATTTACCAGGTCAAAGCGGACGGCAACGTCTACACACCGGAGCTCAGCACAACGACGCCCTTTGCAACGGTCTGCCATATCAAACAAGAGACGTTTTTTTCGATAAAAACGCCTATGGACCATAAAGCTGTTGAAGCATTGATCGAAGCCAACGCCCCCAACAAGAATCTCTTTTACGCTATCCGGATAGACGACAAATTTGGCTCGGTAAAAACAAGAAGCGTCCCCAGGCAGCAAAAGCCTTATCCGGTTCTTGATATCGTCACCCGGCATCAACCTGAATTCAACAGGAGAGATGTTGAGGGGACAATTGTCGGATTCCGCTGCCCCGTTTTTGTTAAAGGCGTCAACGTTCCCGGCTATCACCTCCACTTTATCAGCCGGGATCGACTATTCGGAGGCCATGTTCTGGGCTTTGAAATCGTGTCCGGTCAGGGCGGTATTGATATGCTGCATGAGTTCTTCCTTAAACTTCCGGAAAATGCGACGGACTTTGCCTCAACAGATTTGTCTAAGGATCGGAGCCGGGAGCTGAAACGCGTTGAAAGCGGCAATTAAACGAGACAGGAACTGCAGACAATCAGAAAAATACCTAATGACTTTTCTCGCAGGTCATTCCATAATATTCTGTTTACTACAATATCTGTTACCTTTCGTTAGATTCAGGTGTGCAGATAGTGTAAGATTGAGGAATACCCCGTATGGTCCATCATGTTTTCAGCATCATAATTCTGCTGTTCACTATGTCGAACCTTTCTTTTGCGGAAGGCGTGCCTGCTTGCCTTTGGCCGCATACAGAGACAAGTACAGAATCACTTGTTGCTTCCCCTTCGATCAACGATCAGGAACTCCTCGCAAGGCTGGTATATGCGGAAGGCTTGTCAACCTCTTTTGGTGATGATCACCTGGTATATGATGCCATCGCCTGGGGTGTCATGAACCGAGTACGATTGGGAGAGCGATCGCGAAGCATGCAACGCACCTATGGCCTCGGGATTCGCGGTGTTATTTTCAAGAAGGGGCAATTTAATCCGGCAATTTCTAAAAGATCACAATTCTCGAAAGAATTCCTTTGTCCCAAACACGCAGCACGATGGAACATGGCAAAAAACGCGTCAGAGACCGCGATCAAGGGGAACGGCAATCCATTCATTCAGACACCCTGGGAGAAGCGGAACAATCTGTCTCTTGTCGTCAATTTCTATTACCCGCAATCCATCCAGGCGAAAGGGAGATTAGCACCATGGGAAGGAAACAAATCCCTTACTTTCATCGACGATGTGGAGATGGGTATGAAGACGTTGTCGGCAGAACGTATCCGTTTTTACCGCCTGAAATATCCACCCATGGATATTAAGATGAATGAAAAGAGGTACAACGGAAGGAGCGGAAAAAGAGGATTTCCTTGATTCGATCGAATAAAAATACTGATGTTCGAAATGCTACACTTCTTTCTGTAGACACTGTGCAGTGATGGGAATTTTTGCGGAGCGTACATTCTATTGTGCAATCACATCGCTCTCATAATCCATGCAGCGTATTTTACAGCCCTCCATATGGCACGCCACGAAATGCCCGCCTCCTCTATCGTTGAGTTGTGGTTCCACGTTGTCACAGATATCCATTCTAAAAGGGCAGCGGGGATGAAACGGACATCCACCCGGTGGATTTGCAGGATTCGGGAGTTCACCTCCCAATATCATCCGCTGTTGCTTTTTTCCCGGATCCGTATTCGGTACCGCGGAGAGGAGCGCCATCGTATAGGGATGGAGAGGGTTCTCATATAATTCTCTATTTTCGGTAAGCTCCACAATTCTGCCTAAATACATCACCGCGATCCTGTCACTCATATGCCTTACCACACTGAGGTCGTGGGTGATAAAAAGGTACGTGAGTCCCAGTTCCTTTTGCAAATCCTTGAGTAAGTTCAGTATCTGCGCCTGTATAGATACATCAAGGGCGGAGACGGGTTCATCTGCGATGATTAATTGCGGCTTGAGGACAACAGCCCTCGCAATTCCTATGCGCTGTCTTTGTCCGCCGCTGAATTCGTGAGGATACCTCCCCGCCTGTTCTCGTGTGAGACCCACAAGGTTCATGATCCGCTGTACCTCCTCTTCCCTCTCTTTTCCATTTGCCATCGTATTGACCAGGAGCGGTTCCCCGATTGTGTTTCCTGCTGATCTCCGCGGATTGAGCGATGAATAGGGATCCTGAAATATTATCTGGACTTTTTTACGATAACTTTTTAATGCCCTGCCGGAGTAGGCAAAGATATCTTCTCCTTCAAATAATACCTGACCTGCCGTCGGTTCTTCAAGCCGCATAATGAGGCGCCCGAGCGTTGACTTCCCGCACCCGCTCTCACCGACAAGCCCCAAAGTTTCTCCTCTGAATATGGTAAGAGAAATCCCATCAACAGCTTTGACTTCGGATCGATATCCCGAAAGAAATCCTGCGCGAACAGTGAAGTATTTTTTCAATCCCTGAATATCAACCAAGACAGATCTCATATTAACCATAAAGCCAGCAGTGCACCTTGTGCCCGGGGGTATTCTCTTTCAGCAACGGCTTTTCCTCACGACAGATGTTCATGACATGCGGACACCTGTCTTGAAAGCTGCATCCTGCGGGAAGCTTATACAGAGGGGGAACAGTTCCGGGAATTACCTTCAGGTATTCATTCTGTCCGGCCGATGCAGTAATCTTTGGAATTGATTCCATGAGTCCCACCGTATAAGGATGGAGGGGTGAAGAGAAGAGGTTTCCTGAGGAACTGTATTCGACAATTCCACCTGTATACATGACCGCCACATATTGAGCCGCCTCTGCGATCACGCCCAGATCGTGGGTAATAATGATTATGGACGTTCCAATATCTTCTTTTAAACTTTTCATAAGGTCTATAATCTGGGCCTGGATGGTTACATCCAGGGCGGTGGTTGGCTCATCGGCAAGCATGAGTCTGGGTTTACAGCTGATGGCCATGGCGATCATCGCCCTTTGACGCATGCCGCCGCTCAGCTGGTGCGGATAATTTCTGACAACAGTCTCCGCAGAGGGCATACCCACGAGGCGCAATGTTTCAATCGCGATGTTCATGGCTTCTGATGTGTCAAGCCGCTGATGCAATTCGATCGCTTCCGCAATCTGTTCACCTATACGGAGAACCGGGTTCAAAGAGGTCATGGGTTCCTGAAAGATCATCGAAATATCCTTGCCCCGAACCTTCCGCATTGCTGCATCGTCCAGGCGAAGAAGGTCAGTACCATCAAAAAAAATATTTCCGGATACGATTCTACCGGGCGGGCTTGGCACCAGGCGCATGATTGACAGGGCAAGGACCGTCTTGCCGCAACCTGATTCACCGACAATACCAAGCGTATCACTCTCATTGACGAATAGTTCTACGTCATCGACTGCTTTTATGACACCGTACTCTGTCTCGAAATGGGTGCTGAGGTTCTTGATTTCCAGAATTCTTCCCATAGGACGCCTGTATTAATCCTTTTTTTGCCAGTCTTTAAGAAATTGGACCAGCAGGCGGA
>DNUI01000260.1 GCA_003508565.1 Syntrophaceae bacterium | reverse complement strand
TGGTTCGAGGAATTATGCCGGATTGAAAATGAGTTGTCGGAAAAAGACAGGCCCTTTCTTTACTCCGATGCCGTGCCTATCCACCCCCTGCGCCTTGCCCGGGAGATTAAGGAATTCATGCAAAAGGATGCCATATTTATTGCCGATGGAGGAGATGTGGTAACAATGTCTGCCGGCGTTATCACACCGTGTGAACCAGGGCACTGGCTGGATCCGGGTCCTCTCGGCACCCTCGGCGTCGGGACGCCCTTTGCCATTGCCGCCAAGGCAGCCCTGCCCGATACGGAGGTAATTGCCCTCTTTGGCGACGGCGCTTTCGGATTGACCGGCTTTGATTACGATACCCTTATCCGCTTTAACATGCCTGTAATCGGTGTGGTGGCAAACAATGCCGCGTGGAATCAGGTGCGCTACGGGCAGGTGGTACGATATGGCAAGGTTCGTGGTGATGTGGCAAATATCCTCAGTCCCCTGCGCTATGATCGCATCGTGGAAGCCATGGGCGGGCACGGGGAGCATGTCACGGAAGCCTCCCAGATACGCCCTGCCCTTGAACGTGCGCGCAGCGCCGGGAAGCCTTCCCTCATTAATGTCATGGTGGATCCCAATGTGTTCAGTTCGGGCACGATGAAGGCGTCCATGTTTCAGTAACAGGTTCGGCGACGGATTTCAAATCTGTCCCCACTTTTACGAAACCTGCCACAATGCCCAGCCCCGTGGACGGAGATGAGCGGCTCAGCAGTTTTCGTCTATCTCAAAGGGGCCATACCCTTTATACCCCCAAAGGAGTATATCCTTCACTCAACGGCCCATTTGTTGTAGCGCAGAAGCAGCAGCAATCCGGGAAGCGCCAGGGCGGTGCAGATGACGAAGAACATCACCCACCCCACGGCATCGGCGAGGAATCCCGTAGGGGCCCCTGTTACATAGCGTCCCACTGCCATGAGGCTGCTCAGGAGGGCATACTGGGTAGCCGTAAACTTTTTGTTGCATAACCCCATGAGGAAAGCAGTATACGCCGCAGTCCCCATGCCTCCGCACAAGTTCTCTGTCCCCACAACAAGGCTCAATGCCCATATCTGACGGCCGGTGAATTCAAGAACCGCAAAAATCAGCGTGGAAATCCCCTGCAGCACCCCAAAAATCAAGAGAGATTTCTTCAATGACCACCTGGACATGATCGCGCCGCCGATCAGGGCCCCCGCGATTGTCGCCGCCATACCGAAGCCCTTGTAAATGGTTCCCAGTTCGGTCCCTGAAAAGCCAATATGCCCCAGGATATAGGGCGTCGTCATCTGGGCCGCCGCAATATCTCCTAGTTTGTACAGTATAATGAAAAGAAGAACCTCAAGGGCCCCCGGTCTCCTGAAGAATTCCACGAAAGGAAGAACAGCGGCCTCGTAAAGGCTCTTCGGAGGCTCGATGCTCTCACTTGCCGGATTAATCTTCAGCGGCTCGGGTGCGAGCACCGTGGCAATGCAGCCGACAACCATGAAGAGGCCCATGATCAAATAGACCATTTTCCAGGACAGATGGTCAGACAGGATGAGAGCCATGGCTCCGCTTATGAGGATGGCAATCCGGTATCCCATGATCCATACACCGACACCGGCTCCTCTCTCTTCCGGCTTTAGATACTCCGTTCGGTACGCGTCGAGGACGATGTCCTGGCTCGCACTGAAAAAGGCAAGACTGAGGGCCATGGCGGCGATAAGAAGGGGCGTGGAAGCGGGATTATAAAACCCCATCGCGGAAATCGTGATGATCAGTAACAGTTGAGTGATGATCATCCATCCCCGCCTTCTCCCTAAAAATGGAGGCACAAATCGATCCATCAATGGCGACCATAGAAATTTGAAAGCGTACGGCAATCCGACAAGAGAGAATAATCCAATAGTTTTAATATCCACACCTTCCTTCACCATCCATGCGGAAAGTGTCGAGCCGGTGAGAGCCAGGGGAATTCCCGACGCGAAACCCAGGACAAACATGAGGGGCATTTTCCCGCTGAGATAGATTTTAAACACACGGAAGGGATTTTTTTCCATCATGCAAATTCTTTACGAAGATTGTGCCAAGTAAATAGGGACGAGTAAATAGTGACGGATGAATAGAAACAAGATTCTTAACTCGTTCCTTGTCACTCGTCACTATTCACTTATCCAGTGCCGCCTCAATCAGGGCGCGAAAGATATTCCTGTGCGGCGCTTCATTCTGCATCTGCTCCGGATGCCACTGCACACCGAGCACAAATCTGCCTGAACGTGCCCAGGGCGAATCAGGCGATGGTTCTATCGCTTCAATGACGCCGTCCGGCGACCAGGCAGACGCTCGCAGGTGCGCGCCCACTCTCCCGGGATGCACGGATTGATGATGCGTTGAATTCGCCGTAAGCAAATCGCCGGGAGGAATTTGCACTACTCGTCCGACAAGGCTGCCTTCCTCCAGACGGACGGCGTGACGAAATTTCTCATTCTGTTTCTCATTTCGTTCCTTCTTCGCATGCGGCAAAGGCGGATATTCCGAGGGAAAATTCCATTCCGTTCTTATATCCTGCACCAGGGCGCCGCCCTGGACGATGCTGAGAAGCTGATGACCGCCGCAGATACCAAGTACCGGCATCACAGTATCCTGTAAAATCATCCTCGCCAGTTCCAGATCAAAGCGATCACGTCGTTCGTGCATAAGTTCAATCTCCGGCTGCACATGCCCGCCATAGTGTTCCGGCCGGTAATCATCACCGCCGATAAGGACGATACCATCCAACAATGGAATCGATTGCCTTATTATTGAAATGTCCGGGCAGGGAGGCAGGCAGAGCGGGATACCCCCGGCGCCGGCCACGGCATCCACATAACTGAGGGGAACCAGTAAACCTAACTTTTCATATTTATCTGTAAGTTCCAACGACATGTTAAGTCCTATTACTGGACATCTGTTCATGAAATGAGCCTTCCCAAATAATTGATTAAAAAATTGGCGATACTATAGGGGAAATACACGTGCGTGTCAACAATCCCTATGGTATCTTTTTGCATAACTCTTTCCCTTTGACACGCTGGTGCCTTTCTCGTATACTTGGCAGGATGCATTTTAGAGATTACAATTAAATAGAAAATTAACCAAAGTTGAAAGAAAGGAGCATTCCATGAAAGTCAGTGTTGACAAGGAACTTTGTACCGGATGCGGATTATGTGCGGAAAGTGTCCCGGAAGTTTTTGAACTTGCAGATGATGATATCGCTGTCGTAAAAATGGTGACCGTAAAAGATGCCTTGGTTGAGCAGGTGAAAGAAGCGGCAGAAGATTGCCCTGCGGAGGCAATCATACTAGAAGAGTGATTAGTGATGGTGCATTATAAAGAATTAGGATTGGTGAATACGAGAGAGCTTTTTCAAAAAGCCATACAGGGAGGCTATGCCATACCCGCATTTAATTTCAATAACCTGGAACAATTGCAAGCGATTATCTCCGCCAGTGTGGAAACTGAATCGCCCGTCATTTTGCAGGTTTCAAAAGGAGCACGACAATACGCGAACCAGACTCTTCTACAATATCTGGCAAAAGGAGCCGTGGAAGTGGCCAAACACATGGGACGTGCTGTTCCCATTGTACTGCATCTCGACCATGGCGATTCTTTTGATTTAGCCAAATCCTGCATTGAAACCGGGTTCTCCTCCGTAATGATTGACGGTTCACATTTGCCCTATGAGGAAAACATAACACTTACCAAAAAGGTTGTTGATTTTTCCCACGCATATGATGTGAGCGTAGAAGGGGAATTAGGTGTCCTTGCGGGGGTGGAAGATGAAGTCGCTTCTCTCCACAGCCATTACACCAAACCAGAGGAAGTAGAAGACTTCGTCAAACACACCGGTGTTGATTCCCTTGCTATTTCCATCGGGACATCCCATGGAGCTTTTAAATTCAAAGTAAGACCCGGTGAAACCCCGCCGCCATTGCGGTTTGACATTCTGGCAGAGGTGGAAAAAAGGATCCCGGGGTTCCCCATAGTTTTGCACGGCGCCTCATCTATTCCGCAGGATATTGTCGGTGAAATCAACAAGTACGGAGGCAGCCTGGAAAATACCGCAGGGGTTTCCGAAGAACAGCTGCGGCGAGCGGCAAAATCGGCCGTATGCAAAATCAATATCGATTCCGACGGCAGACTGGCTGTCACGGCGGCGATAAGAAAGGTTTTCCATGAAAAACCTGATGAATTCGACCCGAGAAAATATTTGGGCCCCGCCCGCGAGGCATTGAAAGAGCTCTACATACATAAAATCGTCAATGTCCTGGGGAGCAACGGCAAGGCGTGACCGTATCATTGGGAGCGGGTTCATACTAACGTATTACCCCGTGGATGTCTTTTGTATCTTCAGGACTCAAGAGATCACGCAATCAAGGATTCTCGTAAATGCCACAAACACATGAACCATTGGCCCATAGAATCCTGTTATCCTTTTTCGACTAAAATCAGGAGAAAAACCATAATGATAAAGATCGATGCAGGTAAGCTACAGCAGGGAATGCGGTTGGCAAAGCCTATCCTGAACAGGGCAGGCATCGTTCTTCTCAGTGAAGGTACTGAGCTTACAGAAAGCTGGATAAGGCGTGTCCAGGATATGGATTTGGGGGAAGGAGTGTTCATCGAAGGGAAAGCAGAAATGGATGTTCCCCTGGATGAGATGATTGCCGCTTTGGAAAAGCGTTTCCAAATATCCATGGGGAATCCACATATGGAAACGATAAAAAAGGCTGCAGAAAAACACATACGCAAGCTCTATGAATAAGATTATTGATTCAACAATTCTCCGCCATAGGATTGAAAATATAGGCAATCTTCCCACAGTGCCGGAAACACTCAAGAAACTTTCTGCGATTATAGAAAATCCCAAGGTTTCCTTAAGCAATGTCTCTGACTTTGTGCAGTCCGATCCCGCGATGACATTCCGCATCCTCAAAATGGTAAACTCCGCCGTGTACGGTTTCCCTGGAAGAATCGCCTCCGTATCCCATGCAATCATGCTTTTGGGTCTCAATGTCGTCAAGGGGCTCCTTCTCGGTATTTCCGTCTTTGAGCTCATGCAAAAGGCAATGACCGGCCTTTATGAACATTCCATGGGATGCGCAGCCGCAGCGAGGATTATTGCGCAGAAAAAGGGACTGCGGGAACCGGAGGAAGCATATGTTGCAGGCCTTCTTCATGACATCGGCAAAGTAGTCATGGCTCTTGAATTCCCCGATTCATATGAGGCTGCTCTCGCCTGCGCCGCAGAGGAAGGCATTCTCATCGGAGAGGCAGAAAAACGCTTCTTCGCCGACAATCATCCCGTCCTTGGCGGTATACTTTCCGAAAAGTGGCGGTTTCCTAAAAAACTAAACGAAGCGATTCTCTGCCACCATCAGTCGCAGACGGCAGAATCCTTTCCTGAGGAGACAGCAATTGTGCATCTTGCAGACGT
>DNUI01000237.1 GCA_003508565.1 Syntrophaceae bacterium | reverse complement strand
ATTCGAGAATGGTCGAGGTTATCACTCCGCCAACCATGGGCGCGGCAATCCGCTTCATGACGTCGGCGCCGGTGCCGTGGCTGAACATGATCGGGATCAGACCGGCCAAGATAACGCTCACCGTCATGATCTTGGGACGAATTCTCTTTACGGCGCCGTACATGATGGCGTCTTTCAGATCGGAAGCATTCGCCATCTTTCCTTCTTTTTTCCATTTCTCATAGGCAAGGTCAAGGTAGAGGAGCATGACCACGCCCGTCTCCGCGTCGAGCCCCGCGAGAGCGATAATGCCCACCCATACAGCGATGCTCATGTTGTAATTCAGAAGATAGAGAAACCAGAAAGAACCGACGAGCGAAAAGGGAACAGCAAGAAGCACTATCATTGTTTTGACCGTTGATCTCGTGTTCAGGTACAGGAGGATGAAGATGATGAAAAGGGTCAGGGGAATGACCATCTTCAACCGCTCATGGGTCTTAACCAGATTTTCATATTCCCCGCTCCAGATAAGCCGATAGCCTTCGGGGATCTTCAGTGTCGAGGCTTTTTGCTTTGCCTCCTCCACATAGCCGCCCATGTCACGTCCGGAAAAGTCAACGAAAACATAAGCCGTAAGAAGTCCTTCTTCACTTTTGATAGCTGTGGGACCCTTAACGATCTTCAAATCCGCCACCTCGCCCAGGGGTATCTGTGTAACCTGCGGTGTTACAGCCATACTTCCCGGAACAGGCGGAGCCGGCACAGCAGGATTGGTCATCATGACCGGCACTAGAATGCGCTTGAGCTGCTCCACATCGTTGCGCAAATTCCGTGGATAGCGAATATTGACGGGATACCGCGCCCGTCCCTCAACGGTCACCGTCAGGTTCATGCCCCCGATGGCCGTCTGAATCACCTCGCCCACGTCGTCCACGGTAAGACCATATCTTGCCGCCTCATCGCGCTTTATAGCAATATCCAGAAAGTAACCCGTTGTCACCCGCTCCGCATAGACGCTTCGTGTACCGGGGATATCTTTTAAATGATGCTCCAAAACCAGGCCTATTTTTTCAATTTCTTCCAGATTCGGCCCCAGTATTTTGATTCCGACGGGAGTTCTGATTCCCGTGGCCAGCATGTCGATGCGGGCTTTGATCGGCATGGTGAAGGAATTCGACACGCCCGGAATGGATAACGCATCGTTCATCTCGTCTTTGAGTTTTTCTACCGTCATCCCTGTGCGCCACTGGGATTCCGGCTTCAGGTTGATCACCGTCTCGAACATTTCCAGCGGAGCCGGGTCTGTGGCCGTCTCAGCCCGCCCGGCCTTGCCGAAGACCTGGGCAACTTCCGGGATTTTTTTCAGGATCTTATCCTGTATCTGCAGCAAAGAGGATACTTCGGAAATGGCTGCTCCGGGCATGGTCACCGGCATATAAAAGAGAGAGCCTTCATAAAGCGGAGGCATAAATTCCGAACCGAGTTTCATAAACGGATAAATAGTCAGGATCATAATGATGACGGCGGCAATAATAACCGTCTTTTTGAATCGCAAGGCAAGCCGGGCGACGGGTTCATAAATTTTGTGCAGGACAATGCTGATGGGATTTTTTTCTTCCGGCCGGATTTTTCCACGGATGAAAAGCGTCATCAAAACCGGTGTCAGAGTAATCGCCAGAAAAGATGAGAAGAGCATGGCGAATGTTTTCGTATAGGCCAGAGGCTTGAACAGCCTTCCTGCCTGGGCCTGTAGCGTAAACACGGGGAGGAATCCCACAGTAATAACGAGGAGTGAAAAGAAGAGAGAAGGTCCCACCTCTTTGGCCGCGTCGACAATGACATCTACGCGATTCCCCGGTTTCCCCTGATGTTCCCACTCTTCAAGCTTTTTGTGGGCATTTTCTACCATGATGATGGCCGCATCTACCATAGCGCCGATAGCGATGGCGATGCCGGAGAGACTCATAACGTTGGAGGTGACACCCAGATAATACATGCTGATAAAGGCCATAAGAATGGCGATGGGCAGTGTGACGATAACCACCAGAGCACTGGGCAAGTGAAAAAGAAAGACCAGACAAACCACGCTCACCGCTATGATCAGTTTGATAATCTCCTCTTTGAGGGTGGACATGGATCGCTTGATCAGGTCTGACCGGTCATAGGTCGTGACAATCTTTACGCCTTGAGGAAGGCTGGGCGCGAGATCCCTGTTGATCTTTGCTTTAACCCGCTCGATCACATTCAAAACATTTTCACCTGTCCGTACAATTACAATCCCGCCGGCAACTTCTCCCCTGCCGTCCAGATCTGCAAGACCTCTGCGTATTTCCGGTCCCAGTTGGATACGGGCCACATCCTTTAAATAGATTGGCGTTCCGCCGGGGTTCGCGCCCACGGCGATACTCTCCAGATCTTGAATACCCTTGATGTAACCCCGTCCACGGATCATGTATTCAACACCGGATAGCTCAAGGACCCGTCCTTCCACATCCTGATTGCTCTTCCTGACTGCCTCCATGACCTTCGTAATGGGAATATTGAAGGCGAGAAGGCGGTTAGGATCGACTGTTATCTGGTACTGCTTTACGAAACCGCCGATACTCGCGACCTGCGAAACGCCGGGAACGCTTTCCAGTCCGAGTTTAATGATATAATCCTGAATGGAACGCAGTTCGGAAAGATCATGTCCGCCTGTCTCATCAACGACGGC
The DNA here is from genome assembly GCA_003508565.1 of Syntrophaceae bacterium. Classification (GTDB taxonomy): domain Bacteria; phylum Desulfobacterota; class Syntrophia; order Syntrophales; family UBA2185; genus UBA2185. The sequence continues at coordinate 7,600 of DNUI01000237.1, read as the reverse complement.
ATAGGAAAACCCCCAGCCCAGGCTCGTCGCATCGGGGCCAAGGACAGGATTCACATCGGAAGGAATTTTGTTCTTCACGGCCTGGAGATATTCCAAAATACGACTTCTGGCCCAATAGATATCAGTCCCTTCTTCAAAAATAACGTAGATGAAGGAACTGCCTAAAAATGAAAAACCGCGCACTGCCTGAACCTTCGGAGCGGCCAGGAGGGTGGAGGAAATAGGGTAGGTAATCTGATCTTCCACCAGATCGGGACTACGACCCGTCCATTCGGTGTAGATGATAACCTGAGTGTCACTCAAATCCGGAAGGGCGTCGAGGGGCGTGTTCTTCACGGCCCAGTAACCCCAGATAATGGCCAGGGCCATTATGAGAAAGACTGCGAATTTATTGCGGGCGGAAAATTCAATAATTTTAGCAATCATAAATTTAGTTGCCGGGGGAAAGCCCCCCTCCCTTTCATCCCTCCCGCCAGGGGACGGAAAATAAAACCATTTTCATTTGACGAACGTGTGCCCTTCAAAAAATAGTCTTCCCTCCCTTGAGGGGAGGGACTGAGGGAGGGTGAATTTCATGCTCCCCTATAAGTAATTTATTCTATTTCAGCCGGCGCAGGGGTTTTATGCCCTTTAGCTGAGCCTCAGAATCAATCAGGAAATTGGCCGAAGAGGCCACCTTTTCACCGGCTTTGACTCCACGCAACACTTCCACCGCGCCATCCGCCCGCAGGCCCAGCTCTACTTCGCGGGGTTCAAAAGCGCCTTCTCCTTTATCCACATAGACTACCTGTGATGTGCCGGTATCGATTACCGCTGATTCCGGAATGACGAGCTTTTGACCAAGACTTATCCTTATTTCCACATTCGTAAACATCTGGGGTTTCAACTGGCCTCCCGGATTGGGAATCGTCAGGCGGATTTTCGCCGTCCGGGTATCCGCCGAAATGGTTGGATAAATATAATCGATCTTTGATGATAATTCTTTCCCCGGAAAATAACTGAGGGTTATCTTAGCCTGCTGACCGACTTTCACAAAAGACATTTCGTATTCGTAAATATCAGCGATGATCCAGAGTGTGGAGAGATCGGCGATGTCAAAGAGCTTTTCTCCCGGCATGACCTTCATTCCTTGAACGGCCATCTTCTGCGTAACAAATCCGCTGACAGGACTGTACAAAGTCAATGTGCGGACGGTTTTACCCGTCTTTTCTATTTGGGCGATCTGAGCATCCGATATGTCCCAGAGCCGCAGGCGTTGCCTTGCGGCATCGAGCGCCGCGTTGGCATCCCTGGCCAGCATAAGGCTGAGCGTGTCATCTTTTTTCTTGTCATCCGGTTGTTTTGCCCACTTTAAGAGGGCCAGGAATTCCTGTTGCGTTGCCAGAAGCTCCGGGCTGTAAATTTCCACCAACGGTTCTCCTTTTTTGATGTAGCGGCCTGTGTAATCTACGTGGAGTTTCTCAATCCAGCCTTCGATTTTCGTATTGATCGTCGCCTGCTTGCGCTCATTGGCTTCAATCCGTCCGACGGTGCGAATGACTTTCTGAATTGGTTTCAGGGAAACCTTGACTGTCTTGACACCAATGAGCCGCTGCTGCTCTGGAGAAATATCCACCTGAGGAGTTTCTTCGGCCATCTCTTCTGGTGGAGCTGGTTGCGGGACCTGAGTTTTTGCTGCCTTGGGCTTCTCCGCTGCCGCCGGAGGTTGCACAGTATGACCGGCGTGTCCCTGAGCGTAAACGGCATTTGCCGTCATGAAGCTCATTAAAAATAACAAGCCAATAGCCGACACAGCGGAGATTTTGGGATTTTTCAAAGACCCCAATTTTAGGGGCTGTTCAGAAATGCTCAGATGCAAGGCGCGCAAAAAGTCGAACCGCGAGGCGTATAAAGATATACGTTGAGCGGTGCGGTTTGCAGCGCAACACAGCAGATGAGCGTTTATCAACTGCCCCATTTTTTTATTATTCATTTCTTCTCACCTCCCGGCACTGAAGCCAAGCCTAGAGTAATTCCCTGAAGTCTCGCAATGGCTTTTTCTCTTTCCACAAATTGAGTCCAGTATAGGATTTGATAATCCAACAAAGTTTTGAGACGGGAGATCACGACAATCAAATCCGTCCTTCCATTGGTGTAGTCCGTGAGAGCGAGATCTACATCCTGGGTATTCTTGGGAATCAAACCGTTTGTATAAAGATCCATAAGCCTCTCCGATGATCTGAGCATGGATAAATTATCCTGTATGGCCGCTGAAATCATCAGTTTTACGGCATCCAGTTCCTGTTTCGCCTGTGTATAAGACGCCTTCGCCTCGAAGACTGCCGGTTCCTGTTTCGTTTTGAAGTATAGAGGGATGTTTATCGTCGCCGTCGCGCTCCACATATCCTTGAAATCACCTGAGCGGTTGGAATACCCGGCGTTAATACTGAAGTCCGGATAATACTCCTTTTGCGCCATGCGAAGTTTTGTGTCGGCTACTTCTATTATTTTATTCCGTGATTTTATTTCAGGAGAATTGCTGAGAGCTTTTTTCACAGCCTCATCCGCATCGAGATAGAAGGACTGATATACCGGATCACTTGGCCTTCCCAGAGGAAGCATATTTTCTCTTCCTATCGTTGCCCGCAGCATAGCTTCCAGAGACTGTATCTTCTGCTTGAACATCTCCTCTTTTTCCAGAAGCATGTATTTTTCCGTCTGCGCCATGAGTACTTCCTGCTGTATGGCGCGACCTGCCACATAGCGGGCCAGCGTCAGATCTTCTATTCTGAGAAACAGATTCCGTTTGTCCTTGAACAGGTCAATATTTTTGTAAGCCAGGAAGAGATCGAAATAAAGTTCTTTGACTCTTGCTACAGTTTTCAGTTTCAGCAGCTCATGCATGGCTTCCATGCTCTCGACATCCCGCTGCACCATCTCCCCTTTCAGCGCACGCTTGCCGGGGAAGAGAAACTGCTGCGATGCCGAAAACATCCACTGGGAACCCTGTTCTTCACCGTAGGTGTATCTATCAAATCCCTCGTTCTGATAGCCGAACATAAACATAGGGTCAGGAAGGCTTTTAGCTTGAGGAACACGATATCTGGCGGCCTCTATCTTCGAGAGCGAGGTCTGAATTTCAGGGCTGTTCTTCAAAGCCTCTTGTGTGAGGTCGGAGAGCCTCAACTCCTGGGCAAAAGAAGACGTTGCCAGGAGAAAGACCGCCATGACGAAGATAACAGAGTGTATTGCCTTAGTTGACATCCACATTAAGTTTTACCGCCTGCGTCTTTCCGGCACGCGTGATTTTGATATTAATTGCCCAGGCTCCCGACATGGAGAAATTGACCTTTGCCAGGTACCGGCTACCGTTTAATTCGGTTTTTGCCTTGTAATTCATGGCCGGCATTCCGGGCATAGCGGGCATCATATATTCCACAACTACCGTAGCGTCGGTTACATTGACCCCTTTGTCATCCTTGATGTTTATCTCCATCTTATTGGGACCGGTAATGGGTGGATTCTTATCCAGCTTTACCTCAACTGTATAGCCGCCTGCTTTTTTCATGACCGTGTAATCCTTCGCAAAGGCAAACCCTACTGCAATCAATAATATAATTACCGCCGTAGCAAATCTTTTCATAATCTGTCTCCTTTTTTATCTTTATTAAATTATTAATTTGAATCCATTAATTTATTCACTAATGGGAAGATAATCACCTATTCGGCAATGTCTATAGAATCATTTATTTTAATTTCACCGCCAGCCAGTACTTTGGCAAAAATTCCTTCTCTGGGCATGACACAATCTCCGACTGTATAAAAAATATTACAACGGTTATGGCAGACCTTGCCGATCTGAGAAACCTCCAGCAAAACTTTCTTGCCGACTTTCAATCGCGTGCCGATGGGTAGCGATGGCAGATCAATGCCTTCGGTTGTGAGATTTTCCGCGAAATCGCCATAGTTAACATCTAACCCTTTAGCTCTGATTTTTTCAATACTTTCTTTGGCCAGGAGACTAACCTGTCTGATAATATCGGCTTCCGCGTGAGCATCATTTTCGAGTCCCAGGTTTTTCAGAAACAGACCGCAGTCGATATTGCTCTTTTTTTCACCCTTTTTCAGAGAAATATTGACGGCCAAAACTTTCCCGCATATTTTTATCATTTTGAAATCCCTGTCCTAATTTTTATTTATATTTTTCTTTGCCTCATTTGATAAATTTCTTTGTAATGGGCACACCTTCACGAATTATTCGTTAAAACAAAGATGGCATTTAAAGCAAACAGGTTCGGGAAGTGTCGCACAATTGCTTTTTTCCCAATGTAATGGGTTTCGACGATCTGAATATTTTTACTCGCGCAAAAATTCTTAAAATCCGTGATGCTTAAAAAGCGAACGTTTGGTGTATCAAACCACAGATACGGCAAAGATCCTGTAATAGGTGACTTCCCCTTGAAAAAAAGCATAAGCCGCGATTTGATGTAGGCAAAGTTGGGAAACCCGACAACGACCTTGTTGCCGATACGCAGGGCCTCCTGTATGACACAATCTACTTTTTTTACTTCCTGCATGCTCTGGTTCAGAATAACGTAATCGAAGGAATTATCCGGATATTCCCGCAGGCTGTTTTCAATATCATCCTGAAAAACACTTAAACCCTTTTTGACACACTCCTGAATGGCTTTATCATTCAGTTCAATCCCTTGAGCCCTGATGCGCTTATCCCGTACAAGAGGATAGAGAAGCTCTCCTTCGCCGCATCCCAGGTCTAAAACGCGCGAATCGGATTCAATAATAGAATAAATGATTCGATGATCCAGATTAATCCTATTAGATTCCATAATTGCCCGTCACCAGATATCCGTTAAATGTCTTGTCGAGAAAATGTTTGATCAGCGTTGTCTGTTCATCCACTTCAATAAGAAAAGCGTCATGACCGTAACTGGACGTCAACTCGCAATATGTAGCATCAACATGTCTCCTTTTCAATGCACGTACTATTTCCTGCGACTGGTGGGATGGATAGAGCCAGTCGGATTTAAAGGAAATGATCAGAAAACGGGTGTCTATGTTCTTTCCGTGGGGGATAAGTTTTCCTCCCGACAGATCAAAGTAATCTATCGCTTTTGTAATATAGAGATAAGAATTGGCATCGAAGCGCTTCACAAAATTAGCTCCCCGATAGCGCAGATAACCTTCCACTTCAAAATCAGCGTCAAATCCGAAGCTGAACTTATCGTTTTTCAACCGCCGGGAAAATTTTTCTTCCATAGATTGATCGCTCATGAATGTAATATGGCCGATCATGCGGGCAACCGACAGTCCCTTTTCCGGCTGACCATACTCATAGTAATTCCCTTCACGCCAGGCCGGATCAGCCATGATGGACTGCCGGACCACTTCGTTGAAAGCAATCTGCTGGGGAGAGTGTTTCAGTGCCGTCGCAATAGGAATAGCCGATCGCACCCGCTCCGGATAGGAGGCAACCCATTGGAGAACCTGCATACCACCCATGGAAGCACCGGCAACACACAACAGTTTGCCGATACCTAAAAAATCGATGAGATGCCGCTGAGCATGGACCATATCGGCCACAGTAATAAACGGGAAATCCAAAGCATAAGGTTTTCCTGTAGCCGGGTTTATTGAAGAAGGTCCAGTGGAACCTTTGCAACCACCGATAACGTTTGAGCAGATAATGAAATACCGGTTCGTATCAAAGGCCTTACCCGGTCCGATCATATTATCCCACCATCCCGGATCATCCTGTCCCTTGTGAACGCCTGCCGCATGGGCATCGCCGGAGAGGGCATGCAGCGCCAGGATTGCATTGGATTTATCTTTGTTTAATTTTCCGTATGTTTCATAAGCAAGGGTAATCGGTCCCAGATTATCTCCGCTTTCAAATTTATGTTCCCTACCCGGCTCGGCAAAGGTGTAATACTGCGTTTCTACAACGCCTATCGAATTGCTCTTTTTTTTGTCGCTTTTCGTTTTATCCACTGCTGATAATTCCCAAAAATTTGTTCTGGTCATTGCGAGCCGACCCTTGGTCGGCGTGGCAATCTAAAAGAACCCGTAAGTTATAAATTATGAGATTGCTTCACTCCGCTTGCAATGACTCCTAAAAAATACTTTCATATTTTACTTCTGAAACAACCATGTTGAAAGATACCTTTCCCCTGTGTCGCACAATACTGTGACAATAACTTTCCCGGCTGATTCGGGACGTTTGGCGACTTCCAGTGCAGCCCAGACATTTGCGCCTGCGGAAATCCCGACCAAAATACCATCTTCCATCGCCAGACGGCGCGCGACCTCTCCGGCTTTTTCATGCTCCACAAGTATAACCTCGTCAATCAGTGATCGATCAAGATTGCCCGGAATGAAACCGGCGCCAATGCCCTGAATTTTGTGAGGCCCGGGTTTTCCGCCGGAAATAACCGGTGAATCTTTGGGTTCAACAGCGATAATTTTCACGTGCGGATTTTGTTCTTTAAGAAATTTACCCGTGCCGCTGAGAGTACCGCCAGTGCCCACTCCTGCCACAAAAATATCTACTTTACCTCCGGCATCGTTCCATATCTCGGGACCGGTGGTTCTGTAATGGATGGCCGGATTGACGGGGTTATTGAATTGCTGAGGCATGAAACTATCAGGCGTTGTCCGCGCCAACTCCTCGGCTTTTTCCACAGCACCCTTCATCCCTTTGGCGCCCTCTGTCAGTACCAGTTCCGCTCCTAATATCTTCAGAAGCTGTCGGCGTTCGATGCTCATGGTTTCGGGCATGGTTAAAATAAGCTTATAACCTTTGGACGCGGCCACGAACGCCAGAGCGATGCCGGTGTTGCCGCTGGTCGGTTCAATGATTACGGAGCCAGGTTTTAGTTTGCCGCTTTTTTCGGCATCCTCAATCATTGCCCGGCCGATTCTATCTTTGACGCTGGAGAGAGGGTTAAAATTCTCCGCTTTGCCGAGTATCGTCGCGTGCAAACCTTTGGCAATGTGATTAAGTTTGATCAACGGTGTATTGCCTATTGTTTTTGTAATGTCTGCAAATATATTGGCCATAACTCCCTCCTTATTGCCTTTATACTCTTGTCAGAGCTTGTTTTACATCGTAAATGATATCGTCAATATGCTCTATTCCTATAGACAACCGGATGAAATCCGGCGTTACCCCTGTAGCTTGCTGCTCTTCAGCGGAAAGCTGTTGATGCGTTGTCGTTGCCGGATGAATCGCCAGAGTTTTCGCGTCGCCCACATTCGCCAGATGAGAGATGAGTTCCAGAGATTCGATGAACTTCTTTCCCGCTTCCACGCCACCCTTGATTCCGAATCCGATAATAGCCCCCGCGCCTTTCGGTAAATATTTTTTCACCCGCAGTTGTTCCGGGCTGGATTTAAGTCCCGGATAATTGACCCAACTGACTTTCGGATGTTTCTCCAGATATTGGGCCACTGCCAGAGCGTTTTCAGAATGACGGGGCATTCTCAAATGGATTGTTTCCAGTCCCTGTAAAAAAAGAAACGCGTTAAACGGCGAAAGAGCCGGTCCAAGGTCACGCAGAAGAGATACGCGAGCCTTGATTATGTAAGCGATATTACCGTGCGG
>DNUI01000152.1 GCA_003508565.1 Syntrophaceae bacterium | reverse complement strand
CATCACCCTCGATTATTGTCCCAGGCGGGGCTTGGGAGAAAAAACCCCGCCTTCAGGAGAAGACCTCAGGTTGATCTTTTGCGCTACAGGGGTTCGAGGGGTCGAGGATTCCAGGATTCGAGAGGTGTTAAGAAAAAGTTCTTCCTTGATCGCTCGACCCCTTGAATCCTTGAACCCTGAAGCCATCGGCTTCAGCCGATGGCAGCTGACGTAAGAGATGTGCTTTGGACATGACAAAAATGCACATAGAATTTCCCCAGGACGAATATATCAGAGCTGGATCGATCAATACGCGTTACTGGACTTTCGGGGAAGGGGAAACAAAGGTTATCCTGATCCACGGCCTTGGTGCGTCGGCAGACATCTGGATGTACAACATCCATGCCCTGTCCGAAAAATATAAAATATACGTTCCGGACCTGGCAGGCTTTGGCCGTTCGGACATTCCAGACGCATCCTTTACCCCCGTTCATTATGTTCGATTTATGCATGATTTTCTCGACGCCCTGAAAATTGATCGAGCAGTTCTCATCGGTCAGTCTCTTGGCGGTGGTGTAGCCCTGCAGTATACAATACGGTTTCCTCAAAAGGTGGAGAAACTGGTGCTGATTGACAATGCGGGGTTCGGAAGTGATGTCATATGGACGCTGCGGTTGATGTCCCTACCTGCCCTCGGGGAGCTTATGTCATTTCCGACCAGGATGGGTGTGAAGCTATTTTTCCAGCTGGCTGTTCGGAATCCTGCCGTCATTACCGAACACATTGTCGACATTTACTACGAACATTTTTCCCGTCCCGGACAGCAGGCGTTCATGTTGCGATTGATACGGTCAATGATCGATTTCCATGGAGCGAGGCAAGAAGTCCTCTCAGAAGTATTAGAGAATCTTCCGGACATAACCACGCCCACTCTCATTGTATGGGGTGAACACGATCGTGTTTTTCCTCTCACGCACGCGTACTACGGCACGGAGAATATACCGGGGGCTGCCCTGCACATCTTTCCTGACTGTGGGCACATTCCGTTCTTTGAACAGCCGGACGCTTTCAATACACTGGTGCGTGAGTTTTTACACAGCACACCGTAAAGTGAAACCGGCTGCTTGCAGGCGAGGTATTCCCGCAGTCCATAATTCAGCGTGTTCATTCAGAATGATATATCCCCCATTTGTGGACGCAGCCTCTCTTCCAGGGATGACATGATGTCTACTGAAACAAGTGTAAATACCTGCCATAACCTTCTTTTTCCAGCTCCTCTTTGGGGATGAATCTCAGGGATGCTGAGTTCATACAATATCGGAGTCCTGTCGGTTTCGGACCATCCGGGAACACATGCCCGAGGTGTGAATCCGCAAATTTGCTCCTTACTTCCGTACGCTTCATAAAAAGGCCGCGGTCTTCCTTTTCTACAATATTATCAGGTTCAAGGGGTTTGATAAAACTGGGCCAACCGGTGCCGGAATCATATTTGTCCAAAGAGCTGAACAACGGTTCACCGGAAACTACATCGACGTAGATACCCTCTCTTTTATTATTCCAGTATTCATTGTCGAAGGGCGGTTCGGTGCCTTCCTGCTGCGTCACTTCGTATTGTCTTTTTGTCAGTTTTTCCTTCAGTGCCGGATCATCCGGTTTCTTGTATGGTTGTTTGGACGGGATGCTGCAACCGGCGCTCCCGTTTGCCCATGCTCTTTTCAAGAACGTATCACGTCCCGACCCGGAGCGATAATACTTGTACCGTAGCGGATTTTTTTTGCTATACTCCTGGTGATATTCCTCCGCGTCGTAAAACTTGCTGAATTTCACAATTTCCGTGACGATGGGCTTGGTAAAGCGTCCGGACTTGGCTAGGTCTTCCCGGGACTTTTCCGCAAAACGCTTCTGCGCTTCGTCATGGTAGAATATGACGCTCCTGTAGTAAGTACCGCGGTCGACAAATTGCCCCCCGGGATCAGTGGGATCGATGTGCTTCCAGAACACATCCAACAATTGTTCATAGTTGGTTTTTGTGGGATCGTAGTATACCTGGACGGCTTCCACATGACCTTTCTTTCCGTATGTTTCATAGGTCGGAGTATCGCCTGTTCCACCGGTATACCCGGATACGACTTTCACAACACCCGGTACTTTTTCAAAATCAGATTCGACACACCAAAAACAGCCGCCCGCAAATGTTGCGATTTGGGTTGTCACGTTCGCTTCCTTCATATTGTCTTTTACCTCCCGCTGGTCGCCGCTTGAACTTTGGCACCCTAAAATAAGAAGAAACACTATTATCACATATAGTAAGGTCCTTTTCATTCCCATCCTCCATGGCAATCCGTATGACACGTGATTCATTGGTTATAATGTAAGGACGATTATCTGATTGTCAAATCATCATAGAGAGCATCGGGAAGTATTGACAGCAGCAATATGGTGTACTATTATAAAAACGATTGTCATATTCCTATTTTTCATGACAATTTTTAGATTGCTGCTTAATATTTGTAAGGGTAGCCGGTCTTTGTTTCTCGCAACCTCAAACGATAAAGGTATAAAAAGGAGT
>DNUI01000293.1 GCA_003508565.1 Syntrophaceae bacterium | reverse complement strand
AAGAACCCCCATTCCTCTTCGTGAGGAATGGGGGTTCTTGTGTGCTGCAAAACAAGGTAAAAAAACGGCGGTCAGTCTTTGAAGACAGCCCCGGTGCTGGCAGAGGTGACGAGTTTTGCGTACCGGGCCAGGTAGCCGCTCTTGATCGCGGGCGGTTTGGGCTTGAATGTCTTTTGCCGTTTCTTCAATTCGTCCGGACTGACTTTGAGGGTGATGGTTTTGTTCGGGATGTCGATAGCAATGATATCCCCTTCTTTGACGAGCCCGATAGGGCCTTCCTCGGCAGCTTCCGGGGAGATGTGCCCGATGGCCGCACCGCGGGTGCCGCCGCTGAATCTCCCATCGGTAAGGAGCGCAACGGTGGTATCAAGCCCCATACCGGCGATTGCCGATGTCGGCGCCAGCATTTCCCGCATACCGGGGCCGCCTTTCGGGCCCTCGTAGCGGATCACGACGATGTCACCCGGTTTGATCTTGCCGCCCAGGATGGCGGGAATGGCGTCTTCCTCGGAATCAAAGACGCGGGCTTTGCCCTCATTAATAAGCATATTTTCTGCCACGGCGGACTGCTTTACTACAGCTCCGTCAGGCGCAAGATTTCCCCTGAGGATTGCGATTCCTCCCTCCTTCGTATAGGGGTTGTCCAGAGGCCGGATGACCTCGCGGTTCAGCACCCTGGCCCCCTTCAGGTTTTCACCGACCGTTTTCCCTGTCACCGTCAACGATTTCAGGTCAATGACGCCGAGAGAGCTGACATCCTTCATAACCGCTTGAATGCCACCTGCCGCATCGAGATCCTCCAGGTGGTGCTGTCCGGCAGGGCTCAGTTTGCAGAGATTCGGGGTTTTTTTACTGATCTCGTTGAACAGGTCTAAATCCAGCGTGATCCCCGCCTCGTGGGCGATGGCGGGAATATGCAGGACCGTGTTCGTCGAGCATCCGAGGGCCATATCCACAGCGATGGCATTTTTAAAGGCTGAGAGGGTTGCGATTGTCCGTGGAAGAACATTTTTTTTGACAAGCTCCATGATTTTCATGCCGGCCAGCTTTGCCAGCCGCCTTCGGGCGGCCTGAACAGCGGGCACCGTGCCGTTTCCGGGGAGGCCGAGACCAAGGGCTTCGGTGACACAGTTCATGGAGTTCGCCGTAAACATGCCGGCACAGGAACCACACCCCGGGCAGGCGTAATCCTCCAGGGCCTTCAGTTCCTTTTCCTTCATGCGTCGGGATTTGACTTTTCCCACTCCTTCAAAGACACTGATGAGATCCACCGTTTTCCCTTCCAGGGCACCCGCCAGCATGGGACCGCCGCTGATGAATATAGTGGGAATATTCAGGCGAAGGGCCGCCATCAACATTCCGGGGATGATCTTATCGCAGTTGGTGACCATGACCAGCCCGTCGAAAGGATGCGCAATTGCCATGATCTCAATGGAGTCGGCAATCAGTTCCCGACTGGCGAGGGAGTATTTCATGCCTGTGTGCCCCATGGCAATTCCGTCACACACTCCGATGACAGGAAATTCGACTGGCGTGCCTCCCGCCATACGGATGCCTGATTTTACATCTTCAGCAATAATATCCAAGTGAATGTGGCCGGGGATAATTTCATTGGCGGAATTCACCACGCCGATTAATGGTCTGGCAATTTCTTCATCGGTGTACCCCATGGCTTTGAACAATGACCGGTGTGGGGCCCGCTCCAATCCTTTCTTCATCAGGTCGCTTCGCATATTTCCTCCTTATATAATTGTCCCCCTCGGGGAGTGGGAGCAAAACCTTCGCCTTGATAGCGAAGCTGGATGCCGAATCAGGTTCGGCATGACAGAAATGTGTATTATAGTGTGAGACCTTTCATTTCAGCATCCTTTAGACAATAAAACAAAAGGCCTGATCCGGGTGGTTCTCAACCGATACGTGCTATTTTTTTCTCCGTTCCGGTCTCAAAGAACGAACAACAGCTCCTGCCATCCACATCTCGCTGTTTTTTATGGCATCGAGCTCCTTCTGCAGTTTCTCCCGGTAATCGGGCGCGGAGTTGACTTCCAGGACAATAGCCGTTTCTTTGCCGGAGGCCACCCGATCNNAGGGCACCCCGCTGGGCAGTCGTGCTGCAATTGGCATACATCCAGTCCATGCCGTTTTGCGCGACGAGAGGCATGAGGCTTTGTGTCAACTCTTCGACAGTTTCATTGAAAGCTTCACTGGGGCTGTGTCCGTGTTTGCGAAGAACATTATACTGGGCTTCCAGAACACCGGCCAGACAACCCATGAGCACCCCTCGTTCACCCGTCAGGTCGCTGTACACCTCTTTTTCGAAGGTGGTGGGGAAAAGGTATCCCGATCCGATAGTAATGCCAACAGCAAGGGTCCTTTCCTGTGCCTTTCCTGTGAAATCCTGAAAAACAGCGTAACTGGAGTTAATGCCGCTTCCGGCAAGGAAATTGTCGCGTACGGTACGCCCTGCTCCTTTTGGCGCTACGAGAATGACGTCGATATCTGCGGGAGGGATCACACCAGTCTGTTCTTTATACACTATTGAGAATCCGTGGGAAAAATAGAGGGCCTTCCCCTTCGTCAAATGGGGTTTGAGTTCCGGCCACATCGCCTTCTGGCCAGCATCAGACAGCAGATACTGGATGATGGTGCCACGTTTGGCGGCTTCCATTGGCGGGAAGAGTGTCTCACCCGGAACAAAACCTTCGTCAATGGCTTTTTGCCAGTTGTATTCCCCCTCACCGACGATGCATCGGATACCGTTATCCTTCATATTTAGAGCCTGACCGCGTCCCTGCACACCGTAACCGATGACGGCAACGACTTCATTCTTGAGTACCTGCCGCGCCTTTTCCAAAGTAAATTCTTCCGATGTTACAACCTCTTCCATGACTCCGCCAATGTTGATTGTTGGCATTTGTAGTACCTCCTTGTTGATATGATTTGTAGTATAAAAGCCTGGTATTGCTTTGTATCCGTATGAAAGCTATGGATGGCACTCTAAGGCGATAACGCCCGTCCTTGTAAAATCATCCATGCCAAGTTTGTCCAGAATAGCCAGGGCGTTGCTTATTTCCTCTTTTCCTCCCGTTATTTCCAGAATACAGATATCGGCATCCATACTTACAATTTTCCACTTGAGTGTGTCAATAGTTTGCATGATTTTTCCATGATTCTCCTCGGTCCATTTCATTCTCACCAGGATCATTTCCCGGCAGGCAGAATCGGCGCGTGTTAAATCCTTCACTTCCAGGACATCAATGATCTTGGTTAACTGTTTTTCCAGTTTGATGACGGTTTCCCGATTACCGAGGGTGGTAATAATGATTCTGGTAATATCAGGATTCCTGGTAATATTTGCCGAGATACTTTCGATGTTGAAACCCCGGCCGCTGAAAGTGCCGGCAATCCTGGCCAGGACGTCGGGCCTGTTATTTACCAGGATTGAAATCGTGTTTTCTTTTACTTCCATATATTAAATCCCCTCCCATACTTAAAATTATTTGGACATATTGTTAATCATTTTTCTCGAAATGTTTCCCACGATAGCACACTACTTTTTCAGTACCATATCTGTCAGGGCTGCACCCGGTGATACCATGGGGTACACGCCCTCCTCGGGTTCAACGTGGAAATCCATTACCACCGTCCTTTCCGTATCGAGACCCTGCTTTAATGTGGCTTCCACGTCTTCAGGACGGGTTGCCCGGAGACCGACAGCATCATACGCTTCCGCCAGTTTCACAAAATCAGGAACATTGCGAATGTTGCTGTGGGAGTACCGCTTTTCATAAAAGAATTCCTGCCACTGGCGAACCATGCCCAGGAAACCGTTATTTAAAATAACTATTTTTACCGGGAGGTTGTAATTCACCGCCGTTGCCAGTTCCTGAATATTCATCTGGATGCTTCCGTCACCGGCAATGTCCACGACAACTTTGTCCGGACAGGCTACCTGCGCGCCGATTGCCGCAGGAAATCCATACCCCATCGTGCCCAGACCGCCAGATGAAATAAATGTATTGGGATAATCGAAGCGGTAAAACTGTGCCGCCCACATCTGGTTCTGTCCCACCTCCGTCGTGATGATAGCCTTGCCCTCCGTAAGCCGATAGAGTGTATCAACCACGTACTGGGGTTTGATTTTCTCAGCCTGGCAGTATGATAAAGGCGCGTGTTTTTTCCATGCGTCTATCTGATCATGCCAGGCCTTCGTCTGCGATTCGGGGATCGCAATCTTATCCTCGGCAATCCATTGATTGAGAAGCTGCAGCACCGGTTTGCAATCACTCGTGATGGAGAGATGGGTTTTTACAAATTTATCAATGGATGCCGGGTCAATGTCTATATGAAGAACCTTGGCATGGGGTGCAAACGCATCGAGCTTTGAAGTAACACGATCGTCAAACCGCATACCTATGGCAATCAA
>DNUI01000184.1 GCA_003508565.1 Syntrophaceae bacterium | reverse complement strand
TCCTGGTCGGCGCCTTGCTGATCGCGCAGTTCCACTGGATCCTGTACGTGTTCGGCGCCTTCCTGGTGTTCACCGGCATCAAGATGTGGTGGGCGGCCGGGCAGGAGCCCGATCTGTCGAACAACCCGGCGCTGCGCTTCATCCACGCACGCTTCAAGATCTGCCCCAACTACGACGGCGAGCGCTTTTTTACCGTGCACAACGGCGTGAAGATGGCCACCCCGCTGCTGGTAGTGGTGGCGATGATCGGCATCGTCGACCTGATCTTCGCAGTGGACTCGATCCCAGCGATCTTTGCGATCACCACCGACCCGTTCATCGTGCTGACCTCCAACGTCTTTGCGATCCTCGGCCTGCGCGCGATGTACTTCCTGCTGGCGGGGATGCAGGAGCGCTTCCACCTGCTCTCGTACGGGCTGGCGATCGTGCTGGTGTTGATCGGCACCAAGATGCTGCTGATCGACATCTACAAGATCCCCGTGGCCTGGTCGCTCGGCGCCACGGCCACGGTGCTGGCGGTGACGATGATCCTGTCGCTGGTGATCCCGGCCAAGGGCAAGGGCGGCGGCGCGTATCCGTTCGCGGCGAAGAAAGACAAGGATGTTGTCAGTTGACCGTTGGCTGTTGTCAGTTGACGGACAACAGAAAACCGATAACGGACAACCGCCTTACCGGCGCTCGATCCAGTACAGCACGCCGAAGGCGAGCGCAGACGCCAACAGCGTTCATTTTTCATTAGTGGCATTCAACCAGTTCAAATACAAGCAGTAATCGAGAAAAGCAGACGATGTGTTGAATGCCAGTTGAAAGTTACAAGTCTGAACTGTTTATTTTTTCATCGAAGGAAAAAGTAAATATCTTCCTCAAATGTGGAAATGCTGGACGGCTTATTTTCTGTTCAGGTAAGATGCAGAGAACTTCCTGAAACAAATAAATCGTTAATTGTGACTGAAATGCATGACTTGAATCCGTAGTATACATAATTCACGCCCCGCGATCAACATCGGCACTATACGTTACTTTTTTGGGTCATTTCCCATTGACATACTAGATAGCGTTTCTTATACTTTCCCCCACAAAAAGTAAGCTCTTCTCAATAATGCAATTACAAAACACTTATATTTGACCATTCTTTGTTATTTTTTGATGATGAAAACGGAGAGGATATGTCTGTTTATAGAACAATCTTGGTTGTGTGTTTTGTGCTTTTTCTTTCTTCCTGTACGGCAACACCAATTCTTACTGGATATGTTGATATCTCCAGGGAAATTAAGCACGAAGCTCCTCTTGTGGCTAAAGTCGATATTTCTCCGGATGGAAGATATGTCTTATCTGGAAGCCTTGATTCTTTTATCCTCTGGGATATTCTTCAAGGCAAGAAAATACAAACATTTGATCATCGTAGAGCTTGGGTGAATGATACAGCTGTGGTTATTTTTTCGCCTGATGGAAAATATTTCGCTTCCGGTAGCAAAGGAATAAAGCTCTGGGATTTATCCACAAGACAAGAAA
Organism: Syntrophaceae bacterium; assembly: GCA_003508565.1. GTDB lineage: Bacteria > Desulfobacterota > Syntrophia > Syntrophales > UBA2185 > UBA2185. Next base: position 2,949 of record DNUI01000184.1, on the reverse strand, counting down.
AATTTACATTTGATGACAACATTAGAACGACCTCGACAGCTTTTTCTCCAGATGGAAAAAATCTTTTAAGCGGAGGTCCTTCGGCTGGTTCTAAAATTCCTTCTAATATGCAAATCTATGATGTAGCGACAGGAAAAGAAGTAAAAGATTTTGATCCAGTCGGAGTAATTTGGTCTGTTGCATATTCTCCAGATGGGAAATATGCCTTGTCAGGCGGATCTTACAGATATGGCGGCAGAATAGATTTATGGGATGTATCAAGGGGCAAGCCTATAAAAACAGAGGAAGAAATTATCTCTGATGCCATGGTATTGGCTGTTTCCTTCTCTGCAGGTGGGAAATATGCCTTGTCGGGTGGAGTTAAAAATGAACTAATATTGTGGGATGCAAAAAGTTTAACTGAGATAAAGAGATTTGTCGGTCACAAAGGATCTGCCCAAATTTGGTCCGTAGCTTTTTCTCCGGATGGGAAATATGCCGTGTCGGCGACATGGAAAGATGACATAAAGATATGGAATATAGCATCTGGCACTGAATATAAAACCCTTACGGGACATTCGAGTATGAAGAGCTACTCGGCTGCAAAATTTTTCCCCAATAGCAAATATGTTATATCTACAGGAGATGCATCTACACGAATATGGGATGTCTCTACCGGGGAAGAAGTTGCTTCAATGATTGCGTTTAAGGATGGAGAATGGATTGTTATTACAAGGGAAGGTTATTACAACGCATCTGCAAGAGGTGCTGAACAATACCTGAGTATTAAAGTAGCTGATAATGAATACTCTGTTGACCAGTTTTACGACGTTTTCTACCGTCCCGATATCGTTTCGGCAAAACTCAGAGGGGAAGATATTAGCGGGCTTATTAGCATCACGATGAAAGACGCCATTAAAAATCCACCGCCTGCTGTGGAGTTCACCTCCAAATTAAGGGATACCGCTCAGTCCAAGGTCAACGTCTGCTATCGGATAAAAAGCACCGGGGGCGGCATCGGAGAAGTGCGCCTTTTCCACAACGGAAAGCTCGTCCAGTCGGATGGCTTCTACAGGGAGGTGGCAAAAACTTCAACCGGAACCACCCAACTTGCTTCGTTAAACAGCCGGTCAATCTATGCCGATATGAGGAGCCTCAACATCAAGGCCAAAACAGACGCTGCACTTATTACCAGTAAATCTAAGGGCGATCTCTTTGAAGACTGTAAGGAAATAGATGCCATTGCCGGTGAGAACGAGGTCAGTGTCTCCGCCTTTAACGGCAGCAACACTGTCCAGAGCTATATGAAGACAGTCAGTTTCAATTCAAAGATCAAGCAGGAAGAGCCCCATCTTTATATCCTTGCTATCGGGATAGACCAGTATGAGGATACCAATGTCAACCTGAAGTATGCGGTAAAGGATGCCAGAGATATAGAAGAGAAAATAAAAGTTCAGGGTGCTACGTTATACACCCCACGGAACATCCACCATGTGCTTCTGACAGACCGGGAAGCCACTAAGGTGAACATTACAAAGAAGATTGATGCGCTGATGGCAACTATCAAACCCCAAGACAGCTTTATCCTTTTCGTGGCCAGTCACGGCGTTCTCTTACAGAACCAGTATTATATGCTGACTCACGATTTCAAAGGTCAGGTGAGCGACGCCAACATGATCAGCTCCAACGAAATTGTCGAGATGTCCAAGAAGATAAAATCTCTAAGCCAGTTACTCATCTTCGACACCTGCCATGCCGGTGGTGTCGATACCATTGTGAGTGGCCTGTACGATGCCCGAATGTCGGTGCTGGCCAAGAAGATGGGTCTTCATATTTATGCCTCAGCCAGCGACAAGCAAGCGGCAATGGACGGGTATAAAGGTAACGGTCTATTTACCAGTACTTTGCTGGATGGGTTGAACAATAACAAAGAAGCTGACAAGAACAAAGACGGCAAGGTCAGTATTGCAGGCCTTGGTGAATATTCAAAGAAGATGACAACAAAGATTTCCAAAGAAATCGGACATAGCCAGACACCGTTGATAATCAATTTTGGAAAAGACAGCCCGCTATATAAATTGCAGTGAAGATTTCGATTGTTAATCATCAACCTTTGTGTATGTGCTGTATGCTTGACTCGTAGGTGCTATACGTACTATAATCTGATTTACTTATTGATGTTAATATGTTAGATGTTGTTTAAGTTTTCATAAATTCTTTATATCGTCAAGGATTATCTGGATTGCCAACCGTTCGTATTCCTATCCGACTTGATATTTTCAATCGAATCCCGTATATCTTAAACATTGTCAATCAACGCCGGAGTCCCCCATGAAAAGACAAATCCTATGGATCATCATTTCTCTCAGCTTTGTTCTCTTTCCATTACCACAAATATCCCACGCCGCCGACCTCACCCTCGACAACACCCCAACCAAGATATGTTTCAGCCCCAATGGAGGCTGTACTGAAGCTATTGTACACGTAATAAACGGCGCTAAAACCGAAGTCATGGTGCAGGCATATTCTCTTACCTCTGCGCCTATCGCCAGGGCTCTGGTACATGCCCACATGAGAAAAATCAAAGTAGATGTACTACTGGACAAGAGCCAGCGGAAAAAGCACTACAGGTCAACCACATTGATGGCCAATGCGGGCATTCCCATCTTCATAGACGATGAGCACTCCATCGCCCACAACAAGGTCATGATCATTGACAAGGAAACAGTGATCACCGGGTCGTTCAACTTTACCAGGGCCGCAGAGGAAAAGCATGCAGAGAATTTGCTGATCATTAAAAATAGGGATCTGGCGAAGGTGTATGTGGAGAACTGGAAGAAGCACAAGGAGCATTCCGTGAAATACGAAGGAAGGTCAACAAGGTAAGATGAAAAGGACAAAACCAATGGAGGGGAGGTAGAGACATGATGAAAAAAAATATTTGCGCAATCATTATTTTAACCGTTAGTA
>DNUI01000074.1:4741-7034 GCA_003508565.1 Syntrophaceae bacterium | reverse complement strand
TCTATGTTGTTAAATTCCGCTCCCCCCATCGGATATACCCATTGAGAACGGTCAATGTTGAGTTTATTAGCGTCCTGATCGGTCATCATAATCAGTGCTGCCGGCTGATCCACGTTGAAGTTGGCCATCATGCGGACGGTGTATGGATATACGACATAGCGATTATGGGGAGTAGGCCGCGTAATATCTTCCGCGGAGAGTTGCCTCCGGTACCAGGAATGGGGATTCATTACGGCGATGCGTAAAAGGCGTTCATAACAGCGGCCCATGTACAGGCGGTGTTCTTCGGGAGTGCGGCCGGAAATGCCCCGAAGCGCGGTTTCAAAGAATGGATACATCAAATGGGGCATAAAGAGATCATAGGACTCTTCAATGCTGTTGTTCGGTTCATAATATGTGCCGCCCTGCATCTCGAGGATTTTCTTTTCGTGATCACATCCAAGGTGAAGTAGAGTATCGAAATTGACCGGGAGGTTCTTTTCTCTGAGTTGAAGGAAGGTTTCATTGTCCGGCCAGTTCAGGTCCGCTTTCCCTCTTGAGTAACGGTACAACGAATACACCGCTTCAGCGCCGGCGATCAGGACTGCCCTTCTCCTTCCGGATGCAATGTCACGGGAAAACCGGTTCACAAGTTTCTGCGGCGTGTTTCCGCCAATCATTGAATAGATGGCATCCCGGGGCTTTATGCCCAGCGACTCTGCGAGCATGAGTGGTGTTTTTTCATCATCACGGGAAAAGCTGTTGACTACACAAATGGTATCAATAATTGCAGGCAATACGTCCGATTTGGCGTCGGCAAAGGCATCTCGACCGGCCCTGATCATGAGTCCAAGCGGATCAAGGGCGGGAAAGGCATTTCTTGACTGGGTGAATTGTGAAACGCCGACAAGAATTGGTAGAGGCTTCGATTTCATCACAGTGGAATATAAGCCAATAAAGCATGGTTGTCAAATGGCGAGAACATTTGCCGGGCAATTACTAACCCTCAGGAGCCATTGCCATGGGGGTTATCCGCCTCGCGGGAGGGGAGTTTTACCCCTCATAGTCGTTTTTCGTGCCCACCTTAAATATAATTCTTAAATAAATCAATGAGTTATGATCTGGCATCATCATTGCTTATATATAATACAAAATCAAAAATGGAGGTGAAAGACCATGGCAGAAAAGAAAAAAATTCTTTTGATAGACGATGACAAAGATTTTCTCTATGCAACCAAACTAATACTGGAGAAGGGCGGGTATGAGGTGTTTATGGCGGAAGACGGGAAAACCGGTGTGGAAATGTGGAAGTCGGTAGCTCCTGACCTTGCCATCATCGATATGATGATGGAGACATGGGGCGAAGGATTCTCGGTGTTATCAAAAATCCGTGCCACGGACACAGGAAAGGATACACCGCTGTTTATGCTGAGCGCCGTTGACCTGCAGGGCCCGTATCAAACATTCGACGCGCCGCCGGACTTTCCGAAGGTAAACAAGGTGTTGCATAAACCTGTGAAAGCTGAAGACCTGCTCGCATATATTGCATCCGCGCTGGCTGGCAAGTAGATAGTATGATGAAAGCTCAAAAACCGCTGATTTTAATCATCGATGATGAGGAATCCCTACGGGATGGGTGCAGGCAGACACTGGAGAAATCCGGGTACACCGTGTTAACCGCAGGGGAGGGACTCGAAGGCATCAAAATTGCGCGGGAGAGCAATCCGGAAATTGCGTTTATTGATCTCAAAATGCCAGGTATATCGGGAATGGAAATCATTGAAATCCTTTCACAAGATATACCTGACATTGTACTGATCATGATTACCGGGTATGCATCGATCGTTTCCGCAGTGGAGGCCATACAGAAAGGCGCCTACGACTACCTCCCCAAACCCTTCAGTCCCGACCAGTTGAGGACTGTCGCGAGGCGAGGTCTTGATCATCGTAACCTCAAGATTGAAACAAGAAGATTGAGGGAAGAAAAGGAGCGGATGGAGAAAAGCTTCATCACCTTTGTAAGCCACGAAATGCGTTCCCCCCTCGTTGTCATCCGGCAATATATAGAATCTCTGAAAGCAATCGCCGGAGACCGCTTTGATAAAGAAGTCAAAGAGATTATTGAAAGGTGCAGCATACGCATTCAGGGCCTTGAAGATCTCATTGAACACTGGCTTGATTTAAGCAGGATAGAAAACGGTACGTTTGTACAGAAGAAAGAGCCTTTAAGATTGTCTCATATCACTGCGAGAATTGTGGAGGAGATGACCCCTGTGTGCAAGGGGAAAGGAATTAATCTGGAAATACATATTCC
>DNUI01000074.1:0-4696 GCA_003508565.1 Syntrophaceae bacterium | reverse complement strand
TATCGGCCCAGAGAGAAGACTATTACATTACAGTCGGGATATCAGATACGGGGAGCGGCATTCCCCAGGATAAACTCCCCTTCATTTTCGAGCCGTTTTTCAGAGTGAAGGGAAAGGAGGAACGGCATAAAGGCTCCGGCCTCGGACTTACCTTCTGTAAAAAAATCATGGAGTCTCATGGAGGGGAGATCTCAGCTACCTCAAAGGAAGGGGAAGGCACAACATTTATACTGAAGTTTCCCGCTCATTTATCCTCCACGGGGGCTTCTCAAACATCTTCTTAAGCCAGGGGCAATAGAGCGTTTACACGGGATCATGGCGAATATAGCCTCCTTATAACACTGTGAAAACAGGAGGACAGATCAGTTATAGAACTTGGTCCGCCGCGCATGGGAGGACATGGTTCACGAACTGTGGCCCTCCGGGGGAAGTGGAGATCACTATTACAATTACCTGGGACACACTATGAAATACGATGACGAAAAATTTTACGAGTTTCACGAGAAAGATGCCCCTGGCAGGTGTTTCATTTGCGGGGAAGATGTGCCGACCCTGATGATTTTTCGCCAAATCAAAAGCATGTTGCTCGTTCACCTCTGCCGGAATTGCGTATATGAAAATATCGCGGACTACCTCCTGGATAACACGAGGCCCTGGCTTGGCGACAAAAGATGAATGTAATTTCTCCTTCGCAAAAACCCATACACCGGGGGTGTGAAAATTTCCCGTATAATTCAGTGAGTGAGATATGCTTCTCATCTGTACCGATAAATCAACTTGAAAAGCTCTCTCATTTTCGTTAGACTTGGTTTCAATTATTGCTGAAGAGACAATCCATGCCCATAATATACGATGACGAAAAAAGTTACCTGTTTCACGATAAAGACACCCCCGACAAGTGTTTCATGTGCAGTAAAAACACGGCAACGTTGCTGGTCTTTCGGCAAATCGCAAGCATGAAGCTCGTTCACCTCTGCCAGGATTGCATATGTGACAATCTCGGGGACTACCTGCTGGATAACACGAGGCCCTGGCTAGGAGAGAAGGGAAAATTCGGGTAATCTACCGGCACTTCATCCAGCCCCCACTATCGTGAAGAACAACTCGAGCCTTTTGTTCCTCGCCAGGCATACTATAGACACTCCCAAACCTTATCATTCATGATCTCATACGCGTGTCTTTTGCTTGATACGGGAGAGTCCGTTGTGTATGGTCCCCCTGTCAAGAATCATCTTTCCAATGATCTACGACTGCAACGAACATAGCCTCTCTCATACTCGTGAAATGCATCGGGGAAAGGAGTTTCTCCAATGAACTGGTTTCCAAAATAGTAAAAGCCGTTATCATACAATGATTTTTCCCAGATCTCCGAAACAAGACTATCCTTGTTTTCTTCCCACAAACGGCGGCGGTGCGCCTCCGACTCAAAGGGGAAATCCGAGATGCCGTGCATCTTAAAAAAAGGACAATGCGGGTCATTCATCATCGTTGTTCCATGAATGAGGTGTAAGCGTTGCTCCTTGCTTAATATCGAAACGTTCATTTTTTCAATCCTGCAGCGAACACATTCCCCGTGGCTTGCCGCGGGGTAAGCGAACGAATGGGTAATGTAATTATTCCTTACGGATCGGATATTCTCCGCAGAGTGCTGCGGAGAGCTTCAATTCAATTGAGATAACACTCCATGCTCCAACAATTTTTTCAAAGATGCACTGTGACCAGGTAGGGATTTCCATTAAAAGGTTAAAATCTCATAACCTCCCCTGTGATAGCGAGCAATACCCGGATGCCCGCTCATATCACCGATTACTTTAGACCCAACTTTTTGGGAAAAGAGCAATGAAAGTATATAAGGGTTACATCACTACTGTTATTTACGCAACGTTGCGATGAGACGCTCTGGTTTAATGAGCAAATCCAGCGCGGCATTAATACCGGGTGTTGCTAAATCACAGTTGGCCATCGCCTCAGAAGACGTGCCTTCGGGGCCGAGTACGCATATTCCCAGCATTGACTCCTTCAGCATGGACGCATCATTGGAGCCATTTCCTATTGAGACTGTAGAATTTCTCCCTAACTGCCGCACCAACTCGAGCTTCTGAATCTGCTCATCGCCGGGGCCGATCTTATGTATTTTAACGCGAAGGCTTTGTCCAACGTGCTGCGCTCTACCCCTGGTATCCGCAGTGACAATTATAATATCAACCAGACTGCGCAATAATTCTATCCTTTCTGGTACACCTTCTAGAATGTTGCCGTCCAATGAAACGGTACCGTTAAGGTCCAAGACTAAATGCTTGAATCTGTAAGCATGTTGGCCGGGTATATCAATCTCTATCAATTGCTCTTGACCTCACAATGATTTTTACCTTTCGCTCATCAAAATATCACCTGCAAAGGCTGCTTTGTCAACGACTTCTTCACGAAGAGCTCCGATCAATTATAAGAATGTCTGGTAATCGTTGGCAGACCGCAATTTATCACATGCATGAAATGTTATTGTCCCTCTCGTGGGGTGGCAGAAAAATCAGGGAAATATCTTCCCTTGATTCCTCAAGCCATCGGATCTAGTCGACAGCAGTTGACTTCTTAACAGGATTTTTCAAATACCTGTAGTAATGATCGCACTGATAGACGGCAGCCATGGGGTTGTGTGCGAGCAGGCGATCCTTTACAGCCAGCACCGTGATGGGGGCCTTGGCGTATTTTATGAACAGTGAATCGTGACCTACGCACAATCCGAGGAGGACGTTAAACTCGACTTCATGGTGGTTAGCCACAAGAGCTTGCAGGATTGGGTTGCACATAGTCTCACGATCTGCCGTCCGGTCCACCTGCTGATTGCGGGTTATGCCGATTTCATCCTTGTAAACGCTGCCCGCCTTACACACAATGGAAAGGACATCAAAACCCCTGTCTTCAAAGAGATTGTGGACCATGGCAGCCTCTTTGCGGAGCCCGACGCAAAAGATCAACCCGAGCCGTGTGTAGTTCATCCGTCCCGCAAATTCGATAACTTCCTCCAGACGCGGCTTGATTGGATGAAGGTAACGGTACCCCTTGTCTCTGTTGCCGTATCCTTCCCCTTCCTGAATGGAGGACTGTCTGGCGATCTCGCAGATATCGGGGTTCCGCCTCAGCTCTTCCCTGGCCTGTTCGAGCAGTTTCGTATGGATGAGGGAAGGACAGTTTTTCCAGGCCTTACCACTGTGCGTGCGGCAGTAGCGTTTTTCCCACTCGACGGGACAGATTGCACACTGCGGGTTTTTATCACTCATGGGTTTCTCCTCACGTTTATAATTACAGCCTGCTATGACGTATCTTTTACCCGTGATGCAGCGCAAAAAGCGCGATAGTGCCTATGCCTGCTAAAATCAAGGATAACTGAACAACGCTCTTCTTAAAGTCTATGGTCCTGTGCAAACAAGGGATAAGGTCAGCCAAGGCAATATAGATAAAACTGGCAGCGGAAATAGCAAGGACAAAAGGAACCACCACCTGCTCTGTCTTCAGATAATAATAGGCTATCACCGCCCCAGGAAGTGAACTGATGGCGGATATGAAATTATAGAGAAGGGCCCTTTGCCGTGTATAGCCGCTTTGCAGAAGAATTGCGAAATCTCCCATTTCTTGCGGAATTTCATGGGCGATTACCGCGATCGTGGTTACCACGCCTAACCGGATGTCTGATAAAAAAGCTGTGGCAATAACTACACCGTCAACAAAGTTATGAAAGGCGTCGCCAATCAGGATAAGAGGCCCCGCCCTTGTATGCGTTTCACAATTTTCTTTATGACAATGTCTCCAGATAACGAGCTTTTCGAGAAGAAAAAAAAGAATGATGCCAACAAGAATCATTGCCGAAACGGATAAATATGATGCATGGTGCAGAGCCTTCGGGATCATGCCGAGAAATGCCGAACCGAGGAGCGTCCCTGTGGCATAACTGACAAAAGAGGGGATCAGTGCGTTTCGCTGTTTGTCCTTCATAACGAGTACAAAAGACGCTCCTAGTATCGCCCCGATGCTCGCGAGAACAGTAGACAAGAGAATCCATAGTATAAGCGGCATTCTTACAGCCCTCTTTCAGTATCTATTTTTTCCACACCTCTGATTCTTCTGCGGGGTGGGGTTCTGTAATCTTATCAACCTGGTTGTTTCGATACTTTTCTATGACCTGGTGTACCGTTGACCCTTCTTCGGCTTTGTATATATTCACGAAATTGTCTTTCAACATGTAAAAGGCTATTTCCCCGATCTTCGAGGTAAAAACAATATCCAGGTTATGCTTAATGACGGCCTTTATTACCTCTATTGCCAAATGAATACGATCTTTCTCTTTGATAAATTCATTGTAATAAAAATCTTCTATCTCCACATTATCACCGTCCAGCCTAAGAATGATGAAATATGGTGCCCTCCCGAAATGACCGTGTACCCTGGAATTAAGGCCGTTAACCTCTTCAACGGGAATAATTGCAGAAAGCACATCCTTTTTTGAGGGTGCCACATGGACAAAGACGGAATCAATTTGTTTGTAACTGTCTTTTATCAAATTCTCAATTCTATCGGCCAGATCATGAGCTTGATACACAGGAATAGATGGGTGCGTGGCAATCTCGCATTCAACCAGCTTGAAGGGACCGGATTGACGAATTCTAATTTCATATACATCTTCAACACCTGTTATTTTATG
>DNUI01000212.1:5882-6831 GCA_003508565.1 Syntrophaceae bacterium | reverse complement strand
AAAAATATAGAAGGAGGTAACATATGCGAAAGTCTTATCTTATTATCATAATGCTTGTGTTGGTTTCGATCACTGCATGTGTAGGACCGCAAGCCAGGCTTTTCAGAGAAGCACCGGAACCCCTCAGGGAATTCACCCTCGAAGGCGTCGGAAAGGATAAAATCCTGTTGATTCCCGTAAACGGATTGATTTCTGACATGCCCAAAAAAGGTGTCCTCCGCACATCACCAAGCCTGGTCGAGCAGGTTGTCCTGCAACTGAATAAAGCGGAAAAGGATAAGCAGATCAAGGCGGTGTTGCTCAAGATAAATTCTCCCGGAGGCACGATCACTGCCAGTGATCTTCTCTACCATGAAATTGTATCATTCAAAGAGAAAACAGGTGCAAAGATTATCGTGTCCATAATGGACATTGCTGCATCCGGCGCGTACTACATGTCTCTTCCCGCTGATACAATCATCGCGCATCCGACATCCGTAACAGGCTCTGTAGGCGTTCTTTTCCTTCAGCCCAAAGTGACCGGTTTGATGGACAAAATAGGGCTCCGTATGGATGTGAAGAAGTTTGGACAGAATAAGGATATGGGATCGCCTTTCCGGGAAAGCAGCGAAGAAGAGCATAAGTTCCTGCAAAAAGCGGTGAATGATTTCGGAGAACGATTTATACGCTTAGTGCAAAAACATCGGAAACCTGATCAGCGGGCACTGACGGAAATAGCCACGGCGCGAATCTTTCTGGCTGATGATGCCTTGAAGCTGAAACTGGTAGACAACATCGGCTATTTACGCGACGCCGTAAAAGCGTCAAAAAAATTGGCAAATGTTCCGGATGACGCGAGAGTTGTTGTATATCGTCGTGCGGAATTCCCCGAAGATAATTATTACAATGTCGCCGGTGTTGCGTCTGAAGATGTAACTCTTTCAGCAATTAATATTGATCTTCTCGAACC
>DNUI01000212.1:2531-5674 GCA_003508565.1 Syntrophaceae bacterium | reverse complement strand
TACAAAAACGCGTGATTCGGTAAAGTGAAGTATCCTCTATGATACTGGAAAAATCGGCTCGTCACGAAATTGAAGGGAAAAAGCTGCCCCCCATGCGTGTGTCCGGAAAGCTGCAGATCGAATAACCCGGCCGCAGCGCCATTCACGATCGGCTGGTGTTTGAGAAGAAGAGTGAAATACTTTCCGGGAAGTTTTGACAGCATGATATTTTCTGAAACCCCGCTGGAAAGGCCCTGGCGCGCACCGGCAGGATCGTCAACACCGGCAATATTGATCACTCCCGCCACGTTTACACCATCCCCCCTGAGCACGACAAAACCTGCACCCTGAATAAAAGCCAGGGCCTGACGAATACCGGCATAGAACTCATGATTCCCTGTGACGGCGAATTTGCCGAGGCGGGGGCGTATATCACTGAACAGCGCGGTAGGACCCTCAAGATTATTGAGCTGTCCATCCACGAGATCACCCGTTGATACCAGAATGTCAGGTTCCGCTTTTTTCACCTCTTCCACTATTCTCTGCAGGCGTTCATTCCTCACGATGAGTCCGATATGCACATCGGATATCTGCACGATCCTGATCCTGCCTGACGTCTCGGGAATTTTGGCGGATTTGATGGTGATATTCTCAATTCTGATATTCTGTGCTTCGAAATAGCCATATGCAGTGATGCCCAGAGAAATGAGGAAAGGCAGAATGAAGGCCGTTACGGGAGGTATTCTCAGATGTGTCAAATCTTTGTGGAGCATAAATCCGCCCGTGTATATCAGCAGGCGGTAGAGATCAAAAAGCAGGGATATCGTGAAGAAGAACAGCATCACCCCCATCCATATATACCCGGCATAGGACAGAAGGCGGGCGAACGTTTCGTAGCCGGATCGCTCGGATATCCTCACGATGATAGGCGCGAAGACCATAATTACCAACACCACAATCAGGCAAATATGGCTCACGGTACCGAGATGGAAGGCTCCCCGTATCTTGGCGAAAAGATAAAGATGCATCCCGCCATACAGCAGGAAAAAGGTAAGGAGAAAAAGGACCATTGCCATTTCCATAGACAAAATAATTTACCGTATACTTTCTCTTGTGCGGGCCGGCTTGGCTCCACGACGATCCCGCGGTGACGATTTGAGCTGTGTACAGGCGTTTTTATTGCCGAGGTCACATGATTTTTGAAAGCTTACCATGGCCTTTGGCCTGTCTCCCGTTGCCCGATAGGATTGCCCGAGGGTAGCATAAACCCTGGCAAGGGCAAAGGCGGGCGCTTCCGGCTGCAGTTCCATGGCCTTGTTGAGATCGGCAATTGCCTTTTTGTGATGGCCCATTCTGCTGTACGTGATTCCGCGTCCGGCATATCCTCTGGCCTCGTCCGGTTTGATCTCGATAACCTTGTTGAAATCGGCGATGGCCTTGTCAATCTGCATTTTTCTCGCATACAGAATGGCTCGCTGGCTATATGCCTTGAAATCACCAGGATCAGCAGCAATGGCTTTTGAGAAGGCTTTTATCGCTTCATCCAATTTGTTTGTCATAATAAGCCGCATTCCCGCATCAAAACGCTGACCCGCGGTAAAGGTTTTTTCCTGCTCAGCGATTTTTGCCACGATTTGTTTCCTGTTCTCGTCGTCCCTTGCTGCGGCAAGCTGTTTCTTCAGTTCCTCGATTTCTTTTTGACTTTTCTCATAGGCATCCTTAATTTTTCCGTAATCTTCCGCGAGACCCTGGTCCCTGATTCTCTCCGCCATGACTTCCATTCTGTCCGGGTATACCAGCGCTTTGATTTTCACCCAGAATTTTATCGCATCTTCCGCCACAGTCCTTTTCTTATCCAGCACGGTGACTTCCATTATTCCCGATGCCAGCACCAGCACTTCATCGTCCGCGATCTCGAAGTTTTTCATCCTGGAGTAACTTTTCACATAGGTCCCCGCTTGTTCGACGGCGATTCTCTTCGCGTGCTCCAATGCCCTTCCTTCAGCAATGACGGGTGTTTCCCCATCCCCCATGGTATACATACCCTCCGAAACAATTTCCGTAGTTTCGGAAAAACACACATACGGGATGAACACTATAAGCATAATGGAAACCGTGAGCAGCCTTATCTTCATATCTATTCCTTTCATTGTATAAAAAAGCTTCTATATCCTCCTTTTTCATAAAGAGGAACGGCATGCCTTCGTTACAGCCTGTGGGGCACGGGGATTTTCTTCACAGCACATGAATCTTGTGTAGCTTTGTGTTGAAAATATTCAATAATTAACATATATTTGTCAAGATAAATGTCTTTGAAAGAGGAGGAAGTGAAAATGGATTGGGGAATGAAGAACCGTTTGTCTCAACTTATTCAGGCTGATGGCCGTTGTTTTTTTCTTCCTATAGACCATGGGTATTTTCAGGGCCCGACATCCTGTTTAGAAAAACCGGGAGAAACCATAGCGCCCCTCCTTCCCTATTGCGATGCCCTCTTTGTCACCCGGGGTGTTTTGCGCGCGGCAGTGGATCCCTCAGCAAGCAAACCGATTATTCTCAGGGTATCCGGAGGCACCAGCGTCATTGGCCGGGACCTGGCAAATGAAAGCATCACTACTTCTATAGAGGAGGTCATCCGCCTCAATGCCTCGGCCGTAGGAATTTCTATCTTTGTCGGCAGCGACTATGAACGCGAGTCTTTGACAAACCTTTCGGATCTGGTCAACGAATGCGAGGATTTCGGCATCCCCGTCATGGCGGTTACCGCCGTCGGCAAAGAATTGGAAAAACGGGACGCCAGGTATCTTGCACTCAGTTCCCGCATCGCGGCGGAACTGGGAGCACGGGTTGTGAAGACCTACTGGTGCAAGGACTTCGACAAGGTTGTCTGTGGCTGCCCGGTACCGGTAGTGATGGCGGGAGGCCCGAAGTGTGAAACAGAGCTCGAAGTCATGGAATTTGTGTATGATGGTATGCAAAAGGGAGCCGTCGGCATCAATCTGGGAAGAAATGTATGGCAGAATCCATATCCCGTAGCCATGATAAGGGCCCTGCGTTCCATCATCCATGAAAATTATACCGCGAAAGAAGCCTGGGAGCTGTTTAACAGCCTCAAACGGGAAAAGTGATGTACAGGAGAGGAGGAATCACGGGCTTACCGGAAGTGA
>DNUI01000212.1:0-2521 GCA_003508565.1 Syntrophaceae bacterium | reverse complement strand
CCGGCGAGGTACTGGTAAAGGTAATCGCAAGCGGTATCTGCGGCAGCGATGTCATGGAGTGGTACCGCATCCGCAAAGCGCCCCTGGTGTTGGGCCATGAGATTGCGGGAGATATTGTTGAGACAGGAGAAGGGGTATATCAATATACAATCGGCGACAGGGTTTTTGTTTCCCACCATATTCCCTGCAACACCTGTCATTATTGTCAGAGAGGTTACCACACAGCCTGCGAAACTTTGCATACCACAAACTATGATCCCGGCGGATTTGCCGAATATATCAGGGTGCCCCGCCTCAATGTGGATCGCGGCATATTTCTTTTGCCCGATGAGATGTCCTATGAGGAAGGCGTCTTTATCGAACCGCTGGCCTGCGTAGTCCGTGGACAGAGAGTGGCAGATTTACAGCCGGGCCAATCCGTACTCATTCTGGGGAGCGGCATCTCAGGGCTTCTTCACCTGCTTATGGCCCGCAGCCTTGGTGCGGGACGCGTGATCGCCACAGACATCAGTAACTACAGGCTGCACATGGCAAAGGAATTCGGGGCAGAAGCAGTGATACACGCCGCGGAAAATATCCCCGAGCGTGTCCGGCAGATCAATAATGGGAGGCTTGCGGATCTTGTTATTGTCTGTGCCGGCGCACCAGCCGCCTTTTCCCAGGCACTGAAATCCGTAGAGCGCGGCGGTACAATCCTGTGCTTTGCGACGACGGAACCGGGAGTGGACCTCTCCGTTCCTATCAATGAGTTCTGGCGTAATGAGATTACGTTGATGCCCTCATATGGCAACAGCCCCCTGGATGCAACTATTGCCATAGAGCTCATCAGGACAGGCCGTGTTCCTGTACAAAAGATGGTCACCCATCGATTGCCTCTTGAAAAGACGGAAGAAGGTTTCCGGCTTGTCGCGGAGGGAGGAGAATCCCTTAAAGTGATCATCAAACCGCACACATAGCCGTGTCAATGGTCTTGTCTCTATGCAACAACAGGCCCGGGTAGCGCGGGATTCTTCTATGATCAGGGTTTAGGTTCGGGCACATAGGGAATTTTCAGATATTTCCTGGCTTCTACCTGGGCGGCGCCCTCCCCGCCTCCTACCACCAACGCCTTGTTATAGTATTCTTCAGCCTTCACCCTTTCTTTGCGGGCATCGTGAATCATGCCCAACCGCACAAAGGCCCAGGCCCTCACCCGCGCATTATAGAGAGAGGTATCACCCAAAGATTTTTGGAAATACTCAGCGGCTTTGTCATACTCCACCTGGGTGAACAAAATTCTTCCCATTAATAAATCATATCGGGGCTTGAGATGGGGGCCAACGGGTGATGTGCATGTCCGAATATTATTTTCAATTTCCCTGGCAACCGCAAAAGCTTCATCAAAACGATGAAGGTCGGATAGAATATTGGCCAGGGAAAACGTAAAATTAAAATTGCGGGGATACTTTCCCTTTAATTCCCGAACAATGGGGAGGGCCTTTGCAGGTTGCTTTTCAAAATGTGCATACACCGTGACAAGTTCAGCCCGCGCAATGTCTTTCAGAAGATCACCCTGCTTCGCCGCCCATTCTAATTCCTGAAGTCCCTTCGTGCGGTCCCCCGAGGTGATGAACATGGCAGAAAACACGCGGGCAACACTGGGAAGATGATCGATATGGTAATGGAGCACTCCCCTGGGAAAATAGATATCGTAATCCAGCGGTTCTTCCTTCGCTTTTTCTACATAATCCCACATATTCAAAGTTTCCTGACCCGCAACGAGAAATGCGTTTTGCGTGACCGCCCAGCGTATTTTGGCGATCTTTGCCAGGGACATGGACAGGTAGGTAGTACCGTTTTGCGAACTGTTCCTGACGGCGTTCTCTCCCCTGGTCAGGGTCTCATTCACATAATACAGCATACTTTGTTGATTGTACTCGCGCATTTTCTCGTCATAGCTCATCTCATACGCAAACAAGTGAGTCAACGCCAGAAGGGCATAGCCTATAGGGTTATCCCGGTCCAGTGCGACGGCTTTTTGCAGATACGCCTTTGCGGCCAGGGGTTCAAGGTTAAATGCTTTTTCAATTCCCTGCTTGAGATAACGGCGGTACTGATTCTGCCCCTGCTGGGCGGCATCAAGCTCGGTTCCGTGAATGAAAATCAGGACAGTTATACACAGGATAAGGAGTAGGGCACAGTTTTTCTGCATGAGCAAAACCTCGGCACCAACCTAAACTGATGTCGGAAATCTGTCAAGGGAAAGCCGGGGTATTCCATTGTCAAGATAAGGGAATATTAGATTGCACCCGCGACGGTCAGAAACATACAGAGATGCTATCTCTTCGGTATATGCCCATACCCAAGCAATTTCTCCATGCGGCTGAACACATACGAAAAGCCCTGCACCCGGGTACTTTTATTCCCTTCAATGGTATAGAGCATACCATTCTTTAGCTGGTGCACCAGGCCCACATGGCCTTGCCAGCCTTCAAGCTTTTCCCGCCACCATACCACAATATCACCCGGTTTCGGTTCATAG
>DNUI01000113.1 GCA_003508565.1 Syntrophaceae bacterium | reverse complement strand
GTAGCCCACAGCATGGGCGGTCTGGTAAGCCTTTCAGCACTCAACGAATTATGTCTCAACGGCGCGCCGGCGTATCTAAAAGGGTACATTTCCTTTAACTCTCCCTACGGAGGTGTGGAAGCGGCAAAGAAGGCGGTGGAAAGTGCGCCTGCCGTGTTAGCCGCCTGGAGAGATGTGGCACCGGGCAGCCCCTTTCTCGAAAGGCTCTATAAGGGATCGGCTGCCAGGAAAATCCCTTTTCACCTTTTTTTCGGTTACGAAACGGGTAACAGCAGCGACGGCACCATCACCCTGCAAAGTCAGCTGGAACATAGAATACAATTCGCCGCTCACAAGACCTACGGTTTCAATGCGTCCCACGTCGGTATCCTGAATGACGACCAGGCACGGCGAGTATTCTACCGGATACTGGGGGACATGGATGGCGAACAGTCATCTGCTCAAACAAGAATGGGGTATACACAATGAAAAGAAAATCAGATACACTATTTATCCTCCTCGTTGCCATTTTTGGAAGCGTGATAATTTTGACAGGATGTGCCGCTGTTGTTCCTGTCAGAATCGTGCCCACTGAAGGGACGCCACATTATCCGCCCACGGATCCCGCAAGCGTCATGGTGCTGCGCTCGGAACCTCTGCGCCCGTTCGAGACCCTCGGCCAGGTTGTGCTCGATCCGGGGCATACCCTGCCTGTTCAGGAGATGGAACAGAAACTCCGCAAGGCGGCCGCGAGTTTAGGCGCCAATGCCGTGTTTATCATCTCGGATATGACCACGCTCAAGGGACCGGTCTTGGCCTATGCCGTCAGGTATAAGGATTAGGTGCCGCACCGCGCCGTGAGGAGCGATGAACTTTAATCAGAAAGATCGAACCGAAAATAATCTGCAACGGTTCATATCTTGCTCCGTTACAAATATTCCCTTTTGGTGCCCCCAGCTATGCGCCTGATCTAAAAAAAGCCTGGAGCTTAGTTCATTGTAATATATATTTACAAGAAATATCACGGCAAAAATGTTCCTTTTTACATGCATAGATGTACGTCTTTATTCACTTATAAAACCTCTCCGCCTGATTTCTTATGGATATACACTTTTACAAGCGATGGATCACGGAGCCCATAATACTGAAAGTGATGGCAATACTCCCAGGATCCTCGTCATCACACTGCTGGTTCTTTCGCCGTTGCATATGCAGGACGCCTTCGCAAAGAAGAGCGTTGAGAAGAGAGCACCGGAAATCACAGAAACAATCAATGTTCCTGTTGTATTCAACGGAAAAACCCTCTTCAATCTCCACGCCCGCATCGCGACTTTTTCACCGGAAGATCGGGCAAGAGTGATCGAAGAACGAATCAGCAAACTGGCAAATAATCTTCTTATACAAACAGATTCTATCATTGCCGTCGATGCAGATGACATATCTTTGATCGCTGCCGGAGACCTGGCAATCATGGCGTTAACCGATGGGGATGCAAAGGTCGCCGGAAAGAATCGTGCTGATCTTGCCAAAGAATATGCCGTCCTTATCAGGAATGCCATAGAAGAGCACAGACAGGCCTACAGGGTAAAAGCTATCATCATTGGGATAATCTCGGCTCTTGGGCTGACGGTATTTTTTTTCCTGTTCCACATTTTTATGAAGAGGATGTTTCTCAAGCTCCATACCAAGCTGAATGTATGGAGAGGTGAACGCATTCCAGCTATCAAATTTCAAAAGCTTGAGCTTCTCAGCTCGGATCGCCTTACGGACATTCTGATCAGAATATCAAGATGGGTTCGTATAATAATAATATTTATTGCGTTTTATT
This sequence comes from Syntrophaceae bacterium, assembly GCA_003508565.1. Classification (GTDB taxonomy): domain Bacteria; phylum Desulfobacterota; class Syntrophia; order Syntrophales; family UBA2185; genus UBA2185. Next base: position 2,978 of record DNUI01000113.1, on the reverse strand, counting down.
TTTATATTCTCCTTCTGCTCATGTTCTTTCCATGGACAAAAAATCTGTCAAGCAAAATATTTCATTACATTATTACGCCGCTTGGCATTATCGGCAATGCCTTTATTTCTTATCTCCCCAATCTCTTTTTTCTTTCTGTAATTGTTTTGGTAACATATTATGGGCTGAAACTTGTCAGATTTATTTTTGCCGCTGTTGAAAAGGAAATAATAACCTTACCCGGTTTTTTTCCGGATTGGGGACGGCCGACATATGAAATTGTCAGGTTTCTTATCCTCGCCTTTGCCGCGGTTGTCGCCTTTCCCTACTTGCCGGGATCGGAATCACCAGTCTTCAAAGGAATTTCGATCTTTATCGGGGTTCTTTTGTCTCTTGGATCGACATCAGCGGTAGCCAGTATGGTTGCCGGCGTCATTTTGACCTACATGAGGGCCTTTCGGATCGGCGACCGAGTCAAAATCTCTGACACAGTGGGAGATGTGATTGAGAAGACGCTCCTTGTGACACGTGTAAGGACGATCAAAAATGAGGACATAACCATACCGAATTCGATGATTCTCAGCAGCCATATTATCAATTACAGTGCATTGATTAAGGAATCAGGACTCATACTCCATACCAGCGTCACCATAGGTTATGACGCCCCCTGGAGGAAAGTACATGAACTGTTGATAGCCGCCGCGCTGAATACAGAACACATTCTGAAAGAACCGGCGCCCTTTGTTCTCCAGACGAGTCTCGACGATTTTTATGTTTCCTATGAAATAAACGCCTATACGGATAAGCCGTCAAAAATGGCGGTTATTTATTCAGAACTACACCAAAACATTCAAGACAGTTTCAATGCGGGAGGTGTTGAGATCATGTCTCCCCACTATTCATCATTGCGGGATGGCAACCAGACGACAATACCGGAAGAGAATCTCCCCAAGACATATGTTCCGCCCGCCTTCAGGATTTTTCGTATCGGCCGCAATGTTGATGCATCTGATAAAACGAAGGAATGAGAACTGGTGTTCTCGATAAACTTGTCACGGGTCTCATTCCATTCGATGTATCTTTTTTCAAATTTGGAAAAGACTATATCTTCGGTGCGACGCAATGCATCGATAAATGCCTTATGTGCCCTTGCATCGAGTGAATTTTTTGGTGTCACCCTCCTTCCCGGCAGCCAGGGAAACACACCCCGGCTGCCGGTTCTCTGTCAGCGTGGTGTCACCAATAGTGATTGAAGTTTCCTCATTCGGTTACTATTACCACATGCGCGTAAAACGCTGTATCCGTTCCGCACCCCGTAAGACCGAAATACCAGATGTAGTCATCCACTTTGATATCTTTGAAGGATATCGGTTCTTGGTCGCCACCAATACTCTTAAGAATCTTTGCATCGTTCCTGACCACTACTGTTTCGCTTACGCCGCCACCTCGATCCACCGTCAATATGCGATTGGCCTCGTCGACCGTTTTCACTATTCCTGTATGCTTTTCAGACATAACTTTCACCAGAGTTGCTGTCGGTGGGTTGGAAATAGCGGAAGTCAAGAAAACACGCACCTCGCGGCCAACGCACAAGAGATTTATAGGAATGGCGCCGTCTCCCATAAGGTAAATAGGTGTTCCATCGGGAATGAAGACAACGACCGGACCAAGACCACCGTTTTGATCAATAGTGACATCTTGTCCGCCCGTCTGCAGTGACATAGAGGTAATACTCCCGACGACCTCTCTGTCCTTGAGAATAATGGCTGCTGCGCGTAGTATGGAGCTTTGACTTATCCATTTTCCAAAAACCCGCACAGTCATCCCCGCTTTGATGTCTTCCGGTTTGAAGGTCTTGTCGCAACCCATAAGGACAAGCGTACACACTTCACCTTCCACAGTCAGCTGGCCGACAAATCCCTGGCCAACTGCGGGATTGAAAGTAAACGTAAAGGTTGAACCGGCAAAAACCGGATTCGTGACTACGGTGCCTAATACATCTAAAAGCTGGCCGATCACTACATGCGTAGCCTCGAATACCAGGTCATTGGCCAGTTTCCCCCTCACTCGCACCTCATCTCCAACCTTCAGGTCCCCTGGATCCTTGCATTCCCCATTCTCATTCACAATTGCTGCATTCTGCAAGAGACGCACATCGACGGTTCCCTGGCTGTTTTTGAGATCAAGGGTGAATCCCACAACCTGACCGCCGCTGTCTTTGCTTAAACTTGCGATTTCTCCACGTAAAACCTTGGGACATCGGCCGATGGGCATCCCCTCTTTGATATCGACAAACACTACTGGCCGGAATATGCACTTCTCGGATTTGCCGGCCGGATGGAGATTGATGGATTTATTCGCATCAATGTCCAGCCGGATTGACAGGTTGCCTCCTTGTTTTACCGTGAAGGGTTCTCGAGGATTGAGATCAATTTTACCGCTCGGGAGCTTGATGTCGAGACTGGCGCAAAGCGGGGTAGTGTTAGGTTTCGGTGTGACCTCGATATCGCTGACCCGAAGCCTGATCTTAGAATATTGCCCCGCGGGAACATTCCTTTTAACCCTGAGCAAATAGTCTTCATCCTGATATTCAAGGAGTTCAACTTTGAGGCCGGAGGAGGACTGGAAAATGACTACAGGTGCACCACCATTCACCGGTATAAGTGAAACCTCGTTGATTGTGATCCATATGTTTTGATAATCATCAGTCGGACTGTCAGCAATAAGCACTGAAACGGAACCTGTACCAGTGCTTCCTGTGGTCACCTCCGAAGATCCACCTCCACCACCACAGCTTATGAGCGAGATGCCCGCTGTCAGCAGTGCGATCAGAAAAACGACTACACATAGAATAAAATTTTTTTTCATGTTTACACTCCTTTTTATCACTTTGGTAAAATAACGCCGAAAGACCGTCATTCCCGCCCCGCATCAGAGTACGGGGTAAACTCCAGCCGGAATCCAGGAAAACAGACCATTAAGGTTCTGGATACCCCCGT
>DNUI01000110.1 GCA_003508565.1 Syntrophaceae bacterium | reverse complement strand
TTATCAGTATTCTGGCTTTCTCGGCGACGATTAAAGCCCCCCTGGATGCAGCGGGGACAACCCTCGTCACACTCATGCGGGATGAATTCATAAACGCCGGCATCCCCCTTGCCGCCGTGATTATGCTGATACCGTTCATCTCGGGTATGGCCACCGGTGTAGCCTTCGGTTTTGTGGGCGCCAGTTTTCCCATCGTCTTTGCCCTCGTTGGACAAAATCCCTCTCTCGGTGTCACCGCTGCAACGACAGCATGCGCGTACGCCTTCGGTTATATGGGCATGATGCTCTCCCCCATCCACGTGTGCTTTGTGGTTACCTGTGAGTATTTTAAGACACCCCTGTTTGACAATTATCGGTATCTGATCGGGCCTGTTGTGACTATTTTGATTATAGCCCTGATTCTTTCAGGGCTTTACTACACGCTGATGTGAAGAATATGAAATACCTTGAGAAACGAACTGCAGTGAGGCCAATCCAGGGGAAGTTCGATCGGGGCCGTAACTTTCGCCAGGCCGTTGTCATTCCGGCACTGGCAGAAACACAGCACCTTCCGCTCACACTGCAGTCACTGTGGAATAATGTGCCGGAGAGCATCCTCAACGATACTCTCATACTTGTCGTTGTAAATAATCGTTCCCTGGAATCCGTTGCGACAGCAAATCAGACAGAACTCAAGAAATGCATAGAGGATAACGCATTAACCCTGAAGTGGCTGGAAAATCAAAACAGGCATACAGCGTTTCCTCTTGCCTGGATCGACGCATCCTCCTCCGGGAATGAACTCCCTCACTGGGGAGGCGTGGGACTTGCCAGAAAAATCGGGTGTGACAGCGTACTTGCGCTGTTGACGGGGCTTGCGACACCAAGGAACCTGCGAGATTTTGTCTTCTTCAGTCTTGACGCCGATACCCTCACATCCCCAAGCTACCTGGAAACCGCGGGGAATGAGCTCCGAAGCAGCCGGTGCGCGGGTGGCGTCATTCCATTCAAACACCAGCAGGCGGATTCGCCGGAGTCGCAGGCCGCCATAGATGCATACGAGGCATTTTTGCATTACTACGTCGCCGGTTTGCGGTGGGCCGGTTCACCCTATGCCTTTCATACAATCGGCTCCTGCCTGTGTTTCACTGCCGACGGTTACATTCGCGCCAACGGCTTTCCCGCCCGCAGGCAGGCAGGAGAAGACTTCTACTTTTGCGTGGAACTCGTGAAGGCAGGGGGCGTCTTCGAAATACACAATACCATGGCCTTCCCTTCGGCCCGTATTTCACATCGTGTACCCTTCGGTACCGGAAGGCGCATGGCGGAAGCCGTGGTGAACGACAATAACAATTTCCTGGTGTATGATTTCCGGGTGTTCGTCTGCGTGCGTGAGCTCCTTGCGGCAGTCTCCACATATCAAGGCGAAGGGGCAGAGCAGATATACGCGTGCTTGAAAGATCCCCCTACCACGGAATTTCTGGAACGGCGCGGGTTTCCCCGCGTGTGGGAGCGATTCCGAAGCCAATACAAAACAAATCCGGCAATTCTTACGGCTTTCCACCGCTGGTTCGACGGATTTGTTACTCTCAAGTATATCCACTGGCTGACGGAAAAAAAATGGCCCCGGGTTTCTCTCAAAGACATTCCCGGGGCCGATGTATTTCCCGGCTACAGATCGTAATATCAATTTCGCTCTACCTGACCGGCAGAGATACGGATCATCATCCCTGGTATATGCCGGGTATTATGCCGGTCAACTCAACATCGATGCCATGTTCTGCAAGTGTTTTCAGCATCTCTTGCAAGCCGCTTGTCCTGTCAGGTACAACCTCCACAGCGCCGAACGATTTTCTCACCACAAAGCCCTTCGCCAGAAGCGCATCCGTTGCCGCGTCTAGATCACTTACGAGGAGCCTGAGAATACCGAGATCCGAGGTATATGCGAGAGGCAAAATCTTCGTGCTGATGCGTTCATCATATACCCACGCGCTCTCTGCATGCCCATTGTTCTTATTCTCGAGAAATATGGGTAAATATTCTACCTCCATGATACCACCTCCTTATGTTACTCACGGACTTTCTATCTGTATCACCTTATGTAATCTTTTTGAACATCTCTCCCTTGGCGCCACATACGGGACATATCCCGGGTGCTTCCTTTTCCTCAGTAAATCCGCACACGGGACAGACATAGTAAGGATTGTTTGCCTGCGTTCCTCCCAGATTATCCAGAAGCTTTTGATACAACCCGGCGTGGATCTTTTCCACCTCATTCGCGAAAGAAAAAGACCTCTCTGCCACCTTGTTCCCTTCGGCTTTGGCTGCTTCAATCATTACGGGATACATACTTTTAAATTCATGGGTCTCGCCGTCTATGGCTTCCTGGAGATTTTCTTTTGTACCCTTAATCCCTTTGAGCGCCCGCAGGTGGCTGTGGGCATGGACTGTCTCCGCTTCCGCCGCAGCCCGGAAGAGCCTGGCAACCTGGGGATAACCCTCCTGATCCGCCTTCGCTGCAAAGGCTAAGTATTTGCGGTTTGCCTGTGATTCTCCCGCAAATGCCTCTTTCAAATATTCCTCTGTTTTCGACATAGTTCAACCCCTCCTGAAAACCTTATTTCAGTCTCTCTTCAGATAAGTGCAGATGGTCTGTCTCAATTTCCACCAATGCCGTGAAAATCTGCTTTAGTCTCGCATTATCGGATTCCTCGGCTGCCTTTTTATAGAACGCAATGGCTCTCTCTTCACGCGCGTGTGATTCTTTCAAGTTATCCGCATTTCCCCTATGACATTCTTCATTTCCGGTCGGCACCTTGTAGAGCTTCAGTATTTTTCTCCATATGGCCGCATGCTCCGCTTCAATCTTCCCCAACGCTTTGAATAAAAGTTTTCCTTCGTCATCGTTAGTTTTTTCGGCTGCACAGAAATAAAACGCAGCATTGCTTACCTCCACCTGTAAAGCCCTCTCTGCATTGGCTTTGTCTTTCTCGCCCAACGTAACATCAAAGCTTACAGTGAGTTGCTTTGCCTCCTTAATATAGGGCTGATGAGCGCCACAAAAGGGACAATTCTGCGGCGGCGCACTCCCGACATAAGGATCCCCGCAAATTTCACATCTCCATAATTTTACCATTTTTTCACCTCCACATTATTGTTTTTTTCCTTCTTGCATTTCGGGCAAATTCCATAAAAATCCACGTGAATTCCAATAATATCAAAGTTGTACTGTTCACCTTCCGGCAACTTCAGGGCAAATTTACGATGAATATCGGTTATATTCTTGCATTGAACGCATATCAAATGATGATGAGGTTTCGTGTTGGAGTCGAAGCGCATTTTACCTCTATCGATGGTGAGTTCACGAAGCCGACCCTTTTCCCACAACGTTTCAAGCGTATTGTACACGGTCGCAAAAGACATTGTGGGATATTTTTTTGAAACCGCATTGTATATGTCCGCCGCAGACGGATGATTCATGTTCCCCTCTAAGTATTCCATTATTACAAGTCGCTGAGGAGTTAATTTTATGGAAATTTCCTTTTTTCTACCCATTTTAATTAATAACTATTCTTACTTTAGAACGATTATAACCTAATAAATGTTATAGTCAAGCTTTTTTTAAGATCTTTCAGATAATAGTTATTCCGTAATAGTTTCGTAAATATCATCTCACGATAAATGTCACAGAATCAAGGACACGATGGTCCTGATCTGAGATAGAGAGAATATGGTCCCCCCTTTCCGGTTTCCACAGGCATGAGGTATTCATTTCCATGGAAATCGATGTATTGTTCAAGAGCCACACAAATTTTCCCCCCTCAGGCTGAGCTTTAAAAGATATGCGCTGGTTCTCCTCAGGTATATCGGGATCAAGGGTGATAATGGTCCCGCCGGCAGGATAGATAATGGAGGGCTTTTCATGCCGTGTATTCAGGGCAAGGGCAATCTCAGGCTCCGAACCCTTGATAAACCATTCCTGCCTTTCAGGTTCGATAGCGTTTTTAAACTGAACCCCTTTTGCCAGAACACCCGAGGGCGGCTTTGGCGCACGGGAACCGACGGTCGCGTGGAGGATGTTCATTATCTCCAGCCAGACAGGCGCGGCGCCGCTTATACCGCTCACATTCCACATGGACTCACCAGAAAAATTTCCCACCCAGACGCCGACGGTGTATTTCTCCGAGTACCCGATGCACCAGTTGTCCCTCATATCCTTGCTGGTGCCGGTCTTCACCGCCGTCCAGAACCGTGTTGAGAGATAATTTTCCAGGCCGAAGGTGGCGCTTCTCGATTCTCTGTCCGCGAGGATTCCGGAGATAATATACACGGCATCCCGGCTCATCACCGCCTTCGGTTTTCCCTTTCGTGTGCCGGGTATCATTTGCGGTTCACTCCATACTCCCCCATTGGCCATAGTTCTATAGGCATTCACAAGTTCATAAAGACTGATATCGATAGAACCGAGGGCGGCGGAAAAGCCATAGTAGTCGGGCTCTTGGCGAATGCTTTCAAAGCCGATCCGTTTCAGTCTTTCCACAAAAGGTTCCACACCTACCAGAAGCAGGCTCCGAACAGCAGGTGTATTGAGCGATGACGAGAGAGCCGTCCTGACGCTTACCGGTCCCAGGTAATCATTACCGTAGTTCTCCGGTATATACAGACCGGTAGGTGTCGCAATTTGCAGCGGCGCATCCTCTATGATGGATGCTGCGGTGAGGAGACGTCTTTCAATAGCGAGCTCATATAAAAACGGCTTGAGGGTTGATCCAGCCTGCCGTACGGCTCTGATACCATCCACATGGTGCGCGGAAGAAGACCGGCCGCTGTTTCCCACGTAGGCCAGGATATTACCAGTCGCATTTTCTACAACAATGACGGCCCCGTCATGAACATTACGGATCTTTATATCTCCAAGACGGCGATTGAGGATATCATACAC
>DNUI01000235.1:3668-4018 GCA_003508565.1 Syntrophaceae bacterium | reverse complement strand
TTGGTTCGATAATGCAGGAAATATCTTTATCATGGCCTTTCTTGATGTCAACGACCTTCATATCTCAAATATGTGTTAATGCCCGGTGTAATGATTATAACCGTGTGGTCGTTTTTCATCCAAAGGGATGTGGTGGCTTCGAGGATGGAATACCAGATCCCGATCTGCTTGCCTTTATCATCGAGTAGTGCAAATCCATGGAGCGTCAATGTCATGTTCAAAGACCTCACCTTCTCATGCATGTCTATGACAAGCTCACGGAGTTTTTGGGGTGTCATATCGACATGCTTCCAGAGGTCGGGCTCAAGTTTATAGGCCTTATCCAATCCTATAATCACATGGGGATAGAC
>DNUI01000235.1:0-3486 GCA_003508565.1 Syntrophaceae bacterium | reverse complement strand
CATGAAGAAATCCAGTTCAAGGTGGCAGTTTGATTATACCTCTCCAAAGTACTTTATCCTCCCGTGAGGATAGGTACGGTCTATCCAATTTCTTGCCGCCTCAATAAGTGAAACTGGACTGCGGAACTGGCCATCCGGGCTGTTTTCACTGTAAACAGTGTGGATCAGTTTCCCTTTCCGATAAATCTCTGACGCATATCCCGCACCTGATTTATAAACCTGTATCGTGAATCCCCTATGCTCACGGATCTGCATTATTTCCCTACTGCCTTTCAGTAGATCATCTCAATTCTATAAGATAACGGCGGTTCCTTCTGGCACATAAGCCGCCATGAAGCCGGTATTAAGCAATATGGAAGTTGTTAGTACTTAAATCCACGGTTTGCAGAGGACGAGACACTACTTCGCGCCAGGCGGTAATTTTGTATCTGAAGCGTATATCCCCGCATTAAAAAAGAGATGGGGATAATTCCCGGGCCTCCCTTTTGTTATTTCCTTTATCGCTTTCTTTCTCTTGTTTCAAACGTACCACCACAACCCTGAACACATTTCTCATATTCACTCTGATGAGTGTGTGAGTTCACCTGACTCATAGCCGTGAGCCCGGAATGATGTCTCCCCTGTCGCGCCGCATTCGCCCGATATTCCATCTCTTCAGTTTGTTTTTTCATCACTAAAACTCTTTCACATTCCACCCTGCACATCTTGCTTTCATCAGTTTCTGAGGGTACAAATACTTCATATGTATCTGGTTTTTGTTTCCGTGGCGAGACACGCTCATCAGGGGATTGAGAAACGGTACCACAGCCAATACCTATTATGAAAAAGATAACACATAACAACAGTATTCTTTTCATATCCCTCTTCTTTGACCCTACATCAGGCGGATCGGGGTGGGGAAAGAATTCTTTTCCCTCGGCTGGCCCGTGAACAATGTGAAAAGAGTTTATTCTGCATCCTTCTTAATAACAGTTCGGCATTCGATCTCCTCTAAAATTACAGCGAGATGATTATTCAGTGATTGGTTCATTCAAAAGTACCTCAGGGTTACTGATAAACCATTCGCTACAAAGTACCATATCTGTACGTTTATAAAACTCCCGTCCTTTAAATTTTATTATTGTAGTTATTTTATTAGAGAAGGCATAATTTTGCCATCCCCAAATATTTATGCTTAATTCGTGCATTCCGCTTTCAAATATAATATCACGCTTCGCCGCACATAGTTTCCCGTTTCCATCCCGCACCTCTACTTCAATAGGACCCACCGTCCCCATCCCTTCACACTTGTATTTTAGAACGAGTTTCACATAAGTGGGCAATTTAAGACCACTGGCAGGACTATAAAAGATCTCATTAATAGAGCACCGCGGTTTTGAAAGTGCTGTTGGCAATTTTTGAAGTTTTACTGCCGGGTACTGCGCCTTTGGAGCCTCGGCAAAAGCAAAGAAAGTCATCCCGAGAGTTATTGCAATGAAAAACGAAATTAAAAATGCCCCTTTTATTTTCATCTAATTATCCTCCATTTTTAGAATCACTTCACCAGTTTTGATACTTCAATTCCGGACGCTTGGACCGCAACCTTGATGACAGGCGTATTCACGACAGGGATGATCAAAACACAAAACCCCGCTTTTTTAGTAACGGGGTTTAAGTAATCGTCCATGGCACCCTCACAAAGGGTTGAATGGTTAGGAACATACCCTATGTTTACACTGTATTTATGAATACCACGAATAGCAAAAGAAATCTATTGTAAAGGATTATTCTATGCCACAGGGGGAAACTGATTCTGGAGGTCTAAGACGCCGTGACGGGCTAATATGCTCTATCGTGATGACAGGATGGAGAAGACATAGGGTGGGTGTAGAACGTTCGTTCTGGTGCATCCTCGTGAGCCGTGGTGGCGTTTCTTTACGCGGGCGGTGGGGAGCCTGACAGGATAATGGCGATTTTGTCAATCATAATAGTTGCCTCAGTTCAAGCCGTCTTCAAGAACGGTATAGGTGATTTTCTCATTGGACGCATCATGGATTTGAATCTCAAAGTTTTTAAATCTGATGTTTTTGGCATCAGGTCGGTAGGTAAGATTTTGATAGAATGCCGTTCTCGCAAGTTCATCCGCAGTGTATTCCCTATATGTGGCATTCAGTGAAACATCATTTTTCCCCGAATAGATGAGTTCAAAAGGTGCTTTTTTTGTTATGTTCACATCTTCCTTTTTTTTTCTCGAAGAAACATTGAATTTTGCTGGTGTCATGGAAATAGTGTCCGGATAATATAGCATTTGCCAATAATAACTATATATCCCGCTTTTCAAAATCGCCCCATTATCATCTATCAATATTCCCCATGAGGACCCGTGGTTATCTGATAAATCTATTATGTTATAATTTCGACCTTCTATTATAACATATTTCGTAATTGAATATTCTTTCTGTGCATCACTTTGAATCTTGTAATTTGTCAATTTATATTGTGCTTCAATATAAAGAGAATCAAGAGATGAAGCAATTTTCTCAAAAGGATGCGTAATATTCTTCATTGTCTTTTTAATGTATGGATCAACCCGAATGATTTCTTGACCAATAGATACTGTTTTTGTTTTTCCGATTTCATAATTCTTTTCATAAACAATTATTTTTTCTTCAACTTGTTCAGAACTCGGCATATAATGTATACTAACGGCCCTCCACTGACCACAACCAACCATCAGCAAAATACAGAATAAGATTATTATCTTTTTCACCATTTTCTTGCAGTCCCCCTTTCTTAATAAAACATTGTTTTCTGACAGAAAAGATAGAGAAAGTTTCGTTTATATGTCAATTTATAGCAAGGACAGCTTAATAAATATTTTCTTCATTAATTATGTATTTATCAATCTAAATTAATATTTAATACTCCTTCCTCAGAAGTTCTTCTCCTTTCTCTTTCTGTTTTCTCTCTTTCTCTTTTCTCTCTGAAAACTCCATCATCTTATCATATTCCTCTTTACACTTATCCTTAATTTCTTCTTCTCTATGTTTTTTCCATTCACTTTCTCCCATGTTCCATCTACCAATACGGTTAATATATTCTCTGTAATACCTTATTTTCAATTGCGAAAGTTCCGCATGTGACATATTTTCCATTTCGTAAGAGGAAATTCTTTCACATTGTGAAAAGGTTGGAGTGCTTACCACAACCATAAGAAACACTAAAACAATAATCTTTTTCATCTTAATTATCCTTTCCTTTTTGCAACAAGTCCACTATGGCGATTTGTTAGGAAAGTCATTCATTGTCTTTTTTTTAGCCATACTGCCACAATAACACAAAACCCCATCTCTTTTTAGAAACGGGGTTTCAGTAATCAGTCCATAATACCCTCATATAAGGTTGACTGGTTCAGGAATTATAATCTCTGACATTACATATGCGTTATTAACTATCACGATTTACAGAGAAAAGCTACTAAGAATGGGCATAAAGTTTACCCATTGT
>DNUI01000061.1 GCA_003508565.1 Syntrophaceae bacterium | reverse complement strand
TTAAGAAATTGGACCAGCAGGCGGATTCCTACGCCGGTTGCCCCTTTGGGAATATATGACCTGTCTTTTGCAAGCCATGCGGGTCCTGCAATATCAAGATGAACCCAGGGGGATTTGCCGATAAACTTACTCAGAAACGCGGCGGCCGTAATCGCCCCCCCGGGCCTCCCACCAGTATTTTTGAAATCCGCCACATCACTCTTTATCAACTCATGATAATCTTCCCACAGGGGCAATTCCCATACACGCTCACCTGTTATTTCCGCCGCATTTCTTAGCTTATTTTTCAGTCCATCATCTGTCCCGAGCATTCCTATGACAAAATCACCGAGGGCAATGATACATGCTCCCGTCAGTGTAGCCAGATCAATGATAACGGCAGGCTTGAATCGTTCCGCATACGCAAGTGCATCGGCTAAAATCAAACGACCCTCCGCGTCTGTATTGATAATCTCGATTGTTTTGCCCGATAATGATTTTAAAATATCACCGGGCTTATACGCCCGCCCACCGGGCAGATTCTCCGTTGCCGGTATGAGCCCTACAATATTGACCGGGAGCCTTAGATCAGCTGCTGCCATAATAGCACCCATCACAGCCGCCCCGCCTGCCATGTCGGTTTTCATTTCATCCATTTTCTCCGCCGGCTTTATGGATATACCCCCGCTGTCGAACGTCAATCCTTTCCCTACAAGAACAACTGGGGGGTCTGCCTTTGCGCCCCCGCTGTACTCCAGGACGATGAAACGGGCGGGCTCTGCACTTCCTTTCGCCACACCCAGCAACGCATTCATGCCCATTTTTTTCAACTTCCTCTCGTCGAGTACACGTAATTTCACATTCTTTCTTGTCGAAATCTTCCGTGCTTCCCCGGCCATGGCTGTAGGTGTCATCTCGTTTGCCGGAGCAGATACCATATCCCTGGCAAAAAATACGGCTTTCGTGATAATCTCCGCGCTTTCTGCGGCAGACCGAATAGTGTTGCAGACATCCTCTCTTTCTTCAACAATGATAAATTCCTTCGGCCCCTTTTTTTCATCCTTGTCCACAGTTTTATAATTCGTATATTGATAAAGGCCGAGTACTGCTCCCTCCACAACGGCCTGCACCATATAGTCGATTGATTCTTTACTCCCTATGAAATCCAGTGATGTTGAAAACTCCTTCAATTTCAAAGATCGAACATGCTTTGCCGCCGTCGCGAAGACACTTCTCACTTTTTCCATGGTGAAGTCCGTTTTTTTGCCGACACCGGCGAGCACTATCCTTTTCGCGGGAATAAGACCCCTTGTATACAGTACCGATACCTGGTTCAGTTTGCCCTCGAAGTCTCCTGTAGAGATAATCTCCCTCATTATACCGCCGGTTTCTTCATCGAGCAGTTTCGCCGCTCCTTGAAGTTCCTTCCCATCTTCAAAGCAGGGCACTACTATCGCCGCAGACTTGAACTCCGTAATATTGCCCTTTCTGACAAGAACCCTCATTCTTCCCCCCATATCAAAAACATATGATGCTTTAATCTTTTTTGCTATAATTCATCACGCGTTACCGCCCGTTGTCATTTCTTGAGAAAATCCTTTACCCTCCCGCTTTGCAGTTTTGTGTTTTCCTTGTATCCGGGAAACAATTGTTCTTGCAGCGATGACACCACTTGTCGAAGCCTGTAATAAGCCCCTTGTTATTCCAGCTCCGTCTCCTATAGCGTAGAGGTTCTTCACCTTTGTTTCCATTTCCTGTGAGACTTCTATGCGGTTCGAATAAAATTTTACTTCTACCCCGTACAGAAGCGTGTGCCGTGAAAAAACCCCGGGGGCAAGTTTATCCAGCGCCTGAAGCATTTCAATAATGCTTTGGAGATGGCGATATGGAAATACAAAACTAAGATCTCCCGGCGTTGCTTTCCTAAGTGTCGGTCTTGTAAGGCAGTGATCGATGCGGTCTCTCGTCGATCTTCGTCCCGCCAGCAAATCCCCCAACCTCTGAATGATTGCACCGCCTCCCAGGAGGTTAGCAAGCCTGGCAATATAGCGGCCGTACGCAATGGGATCGCGAAAAGGCTCTGTAAATGTATTGCTCACAAGAATGGCAAAATTACTGTTATCACTTTTACGTTTGGCATAGCTGTGACCATTAACTGTGGTTATGCCATCATTTTCTTCAATAACCACTTCTCCGTAAGGGTTCATACAGAAGGTGCGTACTTTATCATCAAATGTCTTTGAATAGAAAATCAGCTTGGGCTCGTAGGTAACGTCGGTTATTTTTTTAAGGATTGTGGCTGGCAGCTCTACGCGGACACCGATGTCCACAGGACTTGATTTTGTTGTCAGTCCGAGCGATTCTGCTTCGCCCTTCATCCAACTTGCCCCTACCCTGCCGGGTGCTGCGACGACATACTCACCATTCACGATCTTACCGTCCGCGAGTTTCACACCTTTGATTTGTCCGCCATCTTCAATCAATGATTTAACCTGACAGCCGGTTTTCACTTCTACTTTCCCGTCAAGGGCCTTTCTCATGTGGCGTAAAACTCGCTGGCAGTTTTCCGTACCTATGTGACGAATTACAGTTGGAATAAATTCGAGTCCCGCAAGACGTGCCTGATCGGCAATTTCTTCAACTGATGTCGTTACATCACCAAAGATGCGGTCTGGCGCTCCATACTTGACAAAGATTTCATCCGTGCTTTTCAGGATTTTAGTCAGTTCGTTTTTATCGAGATAATCTAAAAGATACCCGCCTACTTCCGTGGAGATATTGAGCTTGCCGTCACTGTAAGCGCCGGCTCCTCCCCACCCGCAGAGGACATCTTTTGCGTCACGCCTCGATCGTTTTTCCAACTCATTCCCCTGATCAAAGAGGATCACCCGGTCAACACCATTTTCTGCAAGGGTGAGCGCCGTAAATATCCCTGCCGGGCCACAGCCGACAATAATTACCCGATAGTCCATGTATCTCAAACACCGCCTCTTTGTTGAAGTATTACGTTTTACAATCTCATATTTTCAGCCTTAAATCAAGCTCATCGCGAATAATAAACATGATGCGATCAATAAACATTCTTTTGTACTATGCGGAAATAATGTATATAATGCACATAATCTAAATTATCATAAGAGGGCATGAAGAGAAGATGAACAATCCGCATATATTGATTACGGGACGACTTCCCGAAAATATCATGACCTCCCTCGCAAAGAACTTCGCGGTGGAAGCAAATATGGAGGACAGGCCGTTCGACAGGCAGAAACTCCTCCAGTGCATACGTGACAAAGACGGTCTGATTTCCATGATAACGGATACTGTCGACGAGGAACTCCTTGATGCAGCGGTTCATTTAAAAATGATTGCCCATTTCGGTGTTGGGTATAACAACATTGACGTGAAGGCTGCCACTGACCGCGGGATACTCGTTTCCAATACCCCCGGGGTACTGACTGACGCGACGGCTGAACTGGCCTTTGCGCTGATATTAGCCACTTCCAGGAGGCTCGTAGAATGCGACAGAATAACAAGAGAAGGACGCTTCCAGTACTGGGCGCCCATGCTCTTTCTCGGCCGTGAAGTGAGCGGTAAAACGCTGGGCATTATCGGATTAGGACAAATTGGAAAAGCCGTGGCGAAAA
>DNUI01000215.1 GCA_003508565.1 Syntrophaceae bacterium | reverse complement strand
GAGGGATATTCTTTATCAAGTTCCAGGATTATGTCTCCTTTGCCGGTAAGAGTGACCGCGCTGATATTCATTACATGACGTTTACGCCCGTCCTGTTGATGAAGCTCAGCGAGCGGTGGTGGGGAGGGGTCGACACGGAGGCAAAGGTCAACTGGGAGCAAGACAACACATGGAGCTACAAATCCGGGGTTTTTATCCTGAGAATGTGGACAAAGGGCTTCGGCACTTGGATCAAACCAGAGATTCCCTGGGGCACTCACCGCGAAGGGGAGTGGAACTTGAAGGTTTCGTTTTTCTGGAATTACTGATGCTCTGCGAAGAATCTCACCGGAATGACGTTATACGGTGATGGAGGCTCAGCATAATCCGCTGAGGAATAACGTGCCCATACTATGAATCCGGCAGCAAGGACATTTCCCGCAGCTTGCTGAGGGGCAAGTGAGCGAATGGGTAACATCGTTGTTTCCTATGGATCGAAGATTCTCCGCCGCTTACTGCGGAGAGCTTCAATACCAGTTTCAGGCCCATGAAATCATGAGACGTGAGTAGTACCCGCAACTGTTAAACGTGAAAGGAGAGAGTGAGCTGAATGACGACGCATAAACTCCCAACTCCGGACTTGACCCGTATCACACTGCAGGTTTTATGGATCGGAATCCTGATTGTGGCAAGCTTCTGGATCATGAGACCGCTCCTTCCGTCGCTCATCTGGGCCGCCATGATCGTTGCCGCAACCTGGCCGTTCATGTTGAAGATGGAGACCTTGCTGTGGGGAAAGCGCGGCCTTGCCGTGGCGGCCATGACGATCGCGATTCTGCTCCTGTTCATCATACCCTTTTCACTTGCCATTGCAGTCATCATCGAGAACGCAGACAACATCACCGCCTGGGTGAAAGCGCTTGAGACGAAAGTGATTCCGCCCCTGCCGGGATGGGTGACGGGAGTTCCCGTCGTGGGCCCGAAGCTGGCAGCTGCCTGGGAAAGTGCCATGACCGGAACGGCTAGCGTATCCGCACGCCTGGCTCCCTATGCGGGAAAGCTGTTGAACTGGTTCTTGTCCCAGGCTGGAAGCGTCGGGGTTATCGCGCTGCAGTTTATCCTCACGATTATCATCACGGCGATCTTCTATTCCCATGGCGAGACAGCCTCGACCGGTGTAATTCGGTTTGCACGAAGGCTTGGGGGTAATCACGGGGAGGAAGCCGCAGTGCTGGCGGCGAAAACCGTCAGGGGCGTCGCTCTTGGCGTGGTAGGCACGGCCATTATCCAGGCGCTCCTGTCCGGTATCGGTATGGCCATCGCAGGAGTGCCCGCTGTCGGGGTGTTGACGGCTGTTGTGTTCATTTTGTGCATTGCGCAGCTTGGGCCGGGGCTCGTCCTTATCCCGGCGGTGATATGGCTTTTTTACAGCGACCAGACAGCCTGGGGAACGATATTGCTTGTGTGGTCGCTATTCGTCGGCACCATCGATAACGTTCTCCGCCCGGTTCTTATCAGGAAAGGCGCCGATCTGCCCCTGCTTTTGATATTTGCAGGGGTCATCGGCGGTCTTATCACCTTCGGCATCGCCGGGCTTTTCATCGGCCCAGTCGTGCTTGCCATCACCTATAGGCTGCTTGCGGCATGGTTGGAAGATGTGGAAGCAAGTCCAGTACAGGAGCCGGCGGAAAAAAATTGATAGGTCGTTTATGGGCAAGGGGCATCAAACATAAGCTGCGCATTGAACTGGATCTGTTGAATCGCACGGTCGAACAACACTATACATTACCGGAGGATCGTGCCCTTTCTTACGTTTCTGATACTCAAGGATTGTGACCAACCACAAAAAACAGGTCTTGTTTCCGAGCTCTAGTGTATGACTTTGAAGGGGATTTATGAACAAAGCAGCACGAATCATTTCCATTGGTTTGATAGCAGCGATGTCGTTCATGAGCGGTTGCGCGGGGATCGGACCGGATACCATAGCCCGCGACCGGTTTGACTATACGTTCGCCATTTCCGACTCCTGGAAGAGCCAGATGCTCCTCAATATCGTGAAAATGCGCTACGGAAATGCTCCCATTTTCCTCGATGTTGCCTCCGTGATCAATCAATACTCAGTGGAACAAGAATTCGGTGCGGGTGTAGGCTCTGAGATTTATAACAGAGGAGAGCCATCTTTTATTGGCCCAGGTGTTCGAGCCGGAGGAAGGTACACCGACAGGCCGACCATAACCTATAGTCCAATTATCGGAGAAAAGTTTGCAAAAAGCCTGATGACTCCCCTCCCTCTTTACGCCGTCCTGAACCTGGTTCAATCGGGTTATCCCATTGACATGGTCTTCCGGTTTGCTGTCCACTCGATCAATGGGATTCAAAACCGGTTTGGCGGATTGGCAATAGTCCATTCTGCCGATCCCGAGTTTTACCATCTCCTTGAGAAATTAAAGAATATCCAGAGTACTAAGGCCATTGGAATGCAGATTAAGAAATTAAAAGATAAAGAAGCCTCAGTAATCATTTTAAAGGGAATGGTAAGCCCAAAAACCCAGGAAGAGAGTCAGGAAGTCAGAAAAATACTCGGCCTCGAACCCCAGGAAACTGAGTTCGAAGTGGTTTACAATTTGGTATCGAGAAGCGACAAGGAGATTGCCATCATCACACGCTCGATGCTGGAAATCCTCATGGACCTCGGGTCTCTTATAGAGGTGCCAGAATCCCATGTAGCTACCAAACGTGTGAACCCTACCTTTAAAGACGAAGGGGTCGGACGCGCTTCCGTTCCACCTCTCATGCGTGTGTACAGCTCTCCTGAAAAGCCGGCAGACGTATTCGTCTCTGTTCGTTATCGTGACCACTGGTTCTTTATCGATGACAGGGACTTGCCATCCAAAGGAGTCTTCTCCTTTCTGATGTTTGCCTTTACACTCACCGAAACGGGAAGGTCCAGGGAGGGCGCCCCCATTGTAACGATCCCTACGAACCATGGGTGTACTTAACATTAGGGTATGAGCAATATCAGCAAATATTCCCTTCTGTGGTTTTTTATAGTACCAAGCAAGGTTGGGGGTTATATTTGTTTAAATGCCATGTCGCATTTATTCTCTATTTATGAAAACAAAGAGCCGAAAAACTATTATCATAATTCTCATTGCAGTGTTTATTTCTGCTGCCGCAGGCATCGCTGTTGTCCTGATCAAGCTGTCCGACCTTGATACCCGGAAAGAAGACATTATCAGCGCCCTCAACCAGAAACTAAATCGGCAAGTATCCTATGACAGCGGAGACTTCTCCTTCTCTTTAGGGCCAACCTTTACTTTCCGTGGCATTACAATCAAGGAAAAGAATAGCCGGGAAACCTTCGCAACAATAGAGAGAACCACCTTCAGATTGGCCGTCCTTCCCCTGCTATGGGGAAAAATCGTTCTCACCGAGGTGCTTCTTGAGAGACCGATAGGTAAATTGCATCGAGACCACGATGGCATCTTGAATATCAACGATCTCCTGGAAGACCAAAAGGAACCTCAAACATTCGAGATTGAAAGGATTATTGTTCAGCGTGGCGCCGTCACATTCACCGATCAACGGATTATCCCCTCGGGGCTGACAATCAACGTGGATGAAATTGATCTTAAGACAGGTTTTCCCGCTCGGGGAAAGAGCATCGATCTGAATATCTCTGCCTCTATCATCCAGGAAGAGAAGATGGGGACCCTTTCCATTGCCGGGGAGTTCGGACTCTCCGACAGGGATGAACCCCTTGCGAACAGCAGTGTCGATGCCAGGATCGTCGCTGCCGATCTGAGCATCGAACAGTACCGGCCATATTATGAAAAGCATATACCTTTCCTGAAAATGAAAGGATTTCTGAATATGGATACCCGTCTCAAAGGAAATCCATATAGATTTCGTTCAGAAGGATTGGTCGCAGTGAAGAATTTGAATGTGCAATACCCGGAAGTATTCCGTGGAGCCCTCACCCCAAAAGACGTAATCATGGATTATACAATACAACGCAGCCCTTCCGGGATCGAAATGGACACGCTAAAACTTACCGTTGATGATGTTAAAATTTCGGGGAGCTGCGCAATTAAAGATATCGACAAGGATGACCCGCTGATTGTAGCAACGGCATCGTTCCCCCCCATACCCATGGAGAAGTTCGGCCATTTTATCCCGTACGGCATCATGTCCCGGGGCCTGGCCGATTTTATTGAAACACACATCAAAGGAGGAACGTACGAACTTAAAGAAAGCAGGCTCAACGGGCGGATCAGCCAAATCGCCCATATGGGAAAAAATGACAATTGCGATGTTCTCTACGTCAAGGTCGGCGTGGACAAAGGATGGCTGACCTACGGCAAGCAAACCCCCGCTTTCAACGGCATCAAAGGTGAACTGGAGTTGCAAGGCAAGGACATCATCCTGCGCAATATGACTGGTAATTTCGGGGAATCGCCCATTACCCTGGAAGGGCGAATTACCGATTATTGCATTGAAACACCGGTGCAGTACCCGTTCACCATGACCATGACAGCCGGCCCAAAGGAGATCGCATGGCTTCTCGGGAGGGCTGGGGACAACCACTTTGCCGTCACGGGGAAATCCGCCCTCCGGATGACGGGATCAGGCACACTGGATAACTTTGCATTGGATGGCCAATGGGATCTTTCAGAGGCGTCGTACAGCTACCGTGACATCTTCATCAAGCCGGCATCGCAGGCCAATCGGCTTGCGGTGAAGGCCAATTTCAAAAACGATACGGTACAACTTGAATCTTTTTCCTGCCGCCTCGCTTCGCTGACCGTGACGGGAACCGGCGTCTACGATATGAAAGGCTCGCGTCCTGCTTCCTTCTCCGTTCAATCGAGCCCTTTTCAGATTGAGGATTTTTCGGCGAATCTGCCTCGAATAAAAGCATATCAGCCCCGCGGAGGGATCCAGGTATCCCTTGCCGGAGACGGCATGCCAAAATCACTCGCAGACCTCCGCTGGCGCGGCAACATCAAATTCACCGACATTTCTTTTAAGCCCGCCGAAACGGCGAAGACCGTCAGCAATTTGAACGGGAGCGTCAGCCTGGGGAAAAACAGGTTAGATACGTCGCCCCTTGCGGGGCATCTCGGAAGTTCCCTGATAAGGGGCCGGGTAACGTTGACGGACTTCAAAAATCCCTCCGTCACCGTGACTGCCAATTCGGCCCTTCTCGATATTGAAGATCTCGGATTGAAGAGTCCATCAGGAGCTATTAAGCTGAGTGACTTTGCGGGGAACATCGTGTTCAAGGACAATAGTCTTCACATAAAACGGCTGTCGGCCCGGGTCAATAAGTCGATATTCAATGTAACAGGCGCCCTACCGGATGTGAAAAGACCATTTTTTGATATCCATGTATCCTCACCCTATCTGGATATGGATGATGTTCTCCTCTTATCCACAATAAACGCCCCCAAAAAGGAGAAATCAGCATCGGAGGAGTTGTCCCTGAAGGCCTCAGTTCAATCCGATGACGGTACGATAGGCCGGATTCCTTATTCGAAGCTTCGCACGAAATTAACATACCGGCAGGGATCCTTTGACATACCTGCGTTTGAGATGAACGCCTTCGAAGGCAGCTTTTCCGGCAAAGGTCGCGTTGATAGAATCCCCGGCAGCATCACGCGATATCGCGCAGGTTTTGTTATCAACAAGATGGCTGCAGAACAAGTTTTTAAGTATGCAGGTTCTGAAACTACGTTGATTGCGGGTGCGATGACGGTGAAGGGTGATGTGACTGCGGAAGGCACGACTATTTCAGACTTGAAGAAAACGGCACAAGGAACTGCAACGATCATGATAGGAAAAGGCTCTCTGTACAAGCTCTCCTTTCTTTCCAAAGTATTCTCCATCCTGAACACGTCGCAACTGCTTAAATTCCAATTGCCGGACATGGTAAACGACGGAATGCCTTACAATGCGATTACGGGCACGTTTTCCCTCAAGGACGGCATACTGTCCACGAATGACTGGTTCGTCAATAGTGATGCCATGAACATGTCCATTGTGGGGACGACAAATATCATCAGAGAGGAGCTTGATGTAATCATCGGCATACAGCCTTTCCAGACTGTGGATAAAGTTGTGAGCCGTATCCCCGTTGTGGGCTGGATTCTCGCCAGTGATACAAAGGGCTTGATCACACTTTATTTTCAGGCACATGGGAACCGGAACAATCCCACTGTCGATGCCATCCCCGTCAAGTTTCTGGATAAAGGGGTGTTGAACATTTTCAAGAAACTCTTTAAGTTGCCGGAAAAGCTGATCACCGACACCGGGGAGGTTATCATGGGGCAATGATCTCCTCGTCATTACGAAGCGGGAAACAAGAGTGAGGAGAAAGTGACCATGAAACGCAAGGGACATATCAATAGACTTGTTCATGGCGTTTGCCGTTCTGACGACCGTCGCCGCGATCCTGAATCTCAACCCGAGCACACTGTGTTTCAGGATTAAGAAATTGAGCATCCGACGTCCATGAAAAGCCCTCTACCCTCAACAGATTACCCTTAACATATTGCGGATCAGCAACATACTGAGGGATGTTCTCTACTCCTCTCCTTCAGAAAAATCCTCAGTTCAGCAATAAACAAATAAATATTAAATGTTTATAATTTATCTGCCGTGCTCTTCCCTTCCGGAATGCTTTTTGTATTAAATTCTATAAAGTGGCGGAAGAACGTAAGGACTTTGGACCCAGGAAATAAATCTGTAACGACCGATGTCTTACCAACGAGGTGATGTATGTCCAATGCTTTTAGAAGAACGCCGGTGCGAGTATCATCGAAAGTGATGCTGCTCATCCTGATTGTGCTGGTCTTTGCCGGATGTTCTCATGTCGGCAAATACTTCGATTTCTGGGATATGGAGCGCACGCAAAAGAAAGAATTTAGTATAGAGCCGACAGCAAAACTGTTGAGAGACCTTCAGCCGGGAGACAGTTTTATGCTTGTGGGTCCTGTGAATCAGAAAACGAATTATGAGGGGCCGGTGCTTGTGGTGGCCGTAACAGACATGTTTAAAAAACGGGAAATCGTGGCGGAAAGGATCCTTCAAACACCGGTTCTTTATTATCAGGCCTATCTGCCCGAGGGGAATTACGATCTCTATTTTTTTGCGGACCTTAATAGAAACGGCTATTTCGATGCCAATGAGATGATCGGACAGACTTCGGAAGCGCCCATACATGTAAGAAAAGAAGAGGTCAAAGACGGC
>DNUI01000210.1 GCA_003508565.1 Syntrophaceae bacterium | reverse complement strand
CCGACGGTTGACCAGACCTTGTCAACCACCGCGGTTTTCGCGTGCAGCAGGGAAGTGCTGTGCTCGTATATCTTCACTCCCGACTTCAAAAGATTGGAATAATAATACCTCTGTGAATATAATGCCAACGGAGAATCCGTGATCCCGGGGAGAATGATCTTTACGTCAACACCTCGCCTGGCAGCATCAGTAAGGGCATTTACGATCTGGTCGTCGGGGATAAAATAAGCATTCGTCATGTGAATCGAATGCGCTGCAAAAGTGATTGCCGACACATACACAACGAAAGGGGTCCTGTTGGTCTGTCCCGGGGTACTGCCGATCACCCGCACCAGGGCATTACCCTTTTCTTTCAGATCAGGGAAATAGTTCCGTTCGGAAAGTTTCGGTCCCTTCTGCGTCAACCAGGTCTCAAGAAAGAGCTTCTGAAATTCAGCCACGGCAGGGCCTTCAATTTGAATGTCCGTGTCACGCCAGCGAATGGGCGCTTTTCTGTTGTGTTTCCGTCTGAGAAGCCTGCTCGAATAAACCTCGCTGATGTTGATTCCCCCGATAATGGCGGCTTTGCCGTCGATGATCAAGATCTTGCGGTGGTCCCGGTGTGTCAGTTCCCATTGATCCCGGGACTTCAGTGGATTTATCGGATTGAATTCAACAACCTGAATTCCGCCGTCGCGAAGGCGCTGGAAAAAAGCAGCGGGGGTATTCATACATCCCACGCTGTCATAAATGAGATTTACCTGGACCCCTTCCGCCTGTTTTTTCAGCAACAGATCGGCAAATTTGCGGCCAACTTCATCCTCTTCCATAATATAGGTTTCAAGGTTGATATGGTCTTTGGCATTATGCAGTGCTTTGAACATTGCGCCATAGGTAGCCTGGCCATCGGCGAGCAGAGCGATATTGTTTCCTTTCGTCAGCGGGCTTTCGGTGACCGATTCTACCACGGCAATGTGGCGTCCCAGAATGTCCGTCGGGGCGACCGATCGCTTCAGCCGTTCCATGATGGCTTTGCTCTGTTTTGGCGACAATAGTCCTTTGGCCGAAACGATTTGCTGCGGTTCCTGGGCAGTCGGCGCCGCATCAATCTTTTCAGAGACATTCGGCAAGGCCGCACATCCGCTACTGGTAACAAAGATTGAAACCGACAGGAGTAACATAAAGAGAGGTTTTATGAATGTCATATTCTATCCGGACCTGAGCTCCTTCATGTTGTCACAAGGATGCTCATTAAAAACGCTCCAGGGTAGGAAGATCAAGGTGATCATAATGATTGTGGGCACCAGCACGACATCAATGAGGGGAAGGTCCTCAAAACGGATGCCGGGCTTAAGGTGCTGCTTGGGACCCGCCCATGATACGGGGCTGCAGCGGTCCGACCAAATTGGATCGATGAGAATGTTAAGATCATCGTTTAGAATCCAGTTCCAAACCCACCAGGAGACACCGCGTCTTGACGCTTGGCCCTGGTGATGTGGCGGGGCTTGAGGAACATTGGGATTGAAATGCCGAAGGCCATCGAAGTGGTGAGATTGGTATCGTTTCTTACGTGTCATAGCGTTCTCTAAGTTGAAGTGACTTCCAATAAGTTACTCTTCCAGCGGGCCAGTTTTGTGATGAAGGCCGGCGCTTTTTCCCAAATCAAAACAATGTGCTAATCCACACGCTTCTAACGCCTCTTCTGCAAAGTTACAGCAATTGTGCATAGTTGGATCATAGTTGAATACTTTTGTTCGATGCCCGGCTGTTAGTGCATTTTCAGGCTTGTAACTTCCAGCATAGCGACTCACGCAATCCTTATACCATTGGGCTGTTTTCTTGGTGGCTTTTTTGACAATACAGATTGGCATTGTTGCATAATGGGGTTCTTTATTATCCAATTTTGCTCGTTCATTTTTGTCGGTAAATTCTACAACATCAAGTTGATCTTTGGTCACACCTAATAAATTTATTACCGCCCCAATTTTATGAAATTTTTTTATGCCTGCTTTTTTTAAATCAGGCAAAGCTTGTAACTCAAGCTGATAAAATGAATGTTGTTCTGTGTCGATACGAATGGCACAGTGAGAAAATATCCCCCCCCACATGACATAAAGTTCCAGTGTAGGCCCTTTAACTATTTTTGAAGCATAGGATGCGACGCCCTGTTTTTCCTTAAAAGATTTAATTTTTGCATCAATTGTTTCTTGATTTACTATAGAAAATCCGCCTTTCGGAAGATCTGAATCTTCAAAAAAAGAGTATAAACTATTCTGGGATTCATTAATTTTAACGTGGGTATCGCCTCTACGGTTCTTTTGTCTTCCTTCCGCCGTTTTGTTGCTTGCGATGGGTTTTTGGTAATCATAGCCGATTACCTTAATGCGCGAACTGTCGATACCAAACTTCTCAGTAAGATATGCTTTTATAGTAGCGGCACGTCGACGGGATAGTGTAACATTGACCACCTCTTTGCCGACATTGTCTGTATGTCCTTCGATGACCGCAGACGTTGAGGGATATTTGCTCATAAAGTCGGCGATTCTCTTAATGTCACTGTGATACTTTGGTTTGATGTTTGCTTTGCCGGTGTCAAATTGTACATTCAGATTAACGGAAACATTTTCCGGCACAGCTTCCGCTTTAGAACCGGGTGTCTCCTCTATTACTGCATCGGTTTCTTTTACAGACTCCACCTCTTTTTCAACTTCAACAGGTTGAGATGGGAGAACAGCTATTGGTTTTTCAGCAATAAGGTTATCGACTTTCTCGGTAGCCTGGCCCGAATTCAATTCTGGATTGATGCCTGCGGCGTTAAATGGGGTTATGGGTTTATGAGAAGCACAACTGACAAGCAATAGACTCACTACCAGAAATGAAAATTTTCTTAAGAAATTTCTTGCCATGATGTATCTCCTGCAGAATGTTTTAAGATGATTTTACTATCAGCTAAACTATAATTCGATCTGTATGCCCAACTCAACGACCCTCCCAGGCGGTATCCTGAAGAAATCAGTCGCTGGAAGGGCGTCACGGGTCATGCATGAGAACGACTTCCCCCGCCAAAGCATCATTCCGGGGAGCTTCGCGCAGGGAATCAGGGTTTCGCAGGCAAGGTAGATAGGTTGATGAAATTGCATAACATAAAGCTTCCTACCTTCACTGCTCCTCTTTCAAAGATTCCGGTTCTTTTTTCACCAAGAGAACTGTACAGGGAATCTTCCGGATGATCTCCTCGTTGCTGCGTCCGAAAAAAAAGTGCTCAAAACGACTTTCCCCATGGGCAATCAGAATAACGAGATCAATGTTTTCTTCCTTAATGACCTTCAATATCTCTTCTGTCGGGTCACCTTCTTTAAGTAACTTTTTAATCACCAAACCCTTCTTATTTTCCATGTTAATCATGTCATCCAGTTCTTGCTCTGTCCTTTTCAGCTCTTTTTTATATTCTTCTTCAACTGATATCGTGGGCACATTCCATCCCCTTAGCCAGAACGTATCAATCGTATGAAGCACGGAAAGTTCCGCCCCATATTTTTTAGATAGAGAGATTCCATAGTGAATAGCTTCATGGCAGCATTTCGTTATCCTGATAACAACAAGTATGCGTTTAATATCCTCCATTGCCCATCTCCTTTCTGAGAGGCGTTTAGTTCAGCGGCCCAACGGGATCATCATTGCTTTCCC
>DNUI01000134.1:1345-3657 GCA_003508565.1 Syntrophaceae bacterium | reverse complement strand
CCAGGCCTGCCGACAGGTGATAGCTGATTCCCCCCGTCTTCAACACGATACGCTTTGCCATTTCTTCGTAGTCCAAGCCTGCCGCGCCCATGTTGATGACCAGCTTTCCGAGGAGCGGGAGGTATGGATGAAGCTCTTCCGGCACGTCGGATATGTCAAATGCCAGATCGAGGTACGCAATGCCATTGGTAAATATCTCATGCATCATGGCAGGGACATTTTCGATTGATGTCTTTTCCGTGGGGATTATTTCTATTGTACGGGAGATATCGCTGATGCTGAGTTTCGGCAGTTTTTCCGCAGCCCCAGGCGGATCCGGCTCAGCCTGGAACTTTTTCAGCGCAGAAGCATTTTGCCGGACAGCATCAAGATCATTGCGGGAGAGGGATTCCTTGAGCCGCCTCATCTTTTCTTTCAGTGCCGCGTCTTGTTCTGACTGGTACGTCTTGCTTGGCTCCATGACGGAAAGCAGGCGGTGGGGATTATCCAGAAACCATGTCTGCACGATATTCTGAAAAAGATGAGGATCAGCCTGCCACTTCTTCCGGATGTCTTCAATGATGCGGGGGAAATTCAAACCCTCAAGGGGGTCACCGTCGTAAAGCCAGGTGTGGTATGCCCTTCCCATGAGTACAATCCCGTACGGATACGTGCTGCGGATAATCTCCTTGCCGTGGAATTCAATCTGGTGAAGAGTACCCTCGATCAGTTCCCGGTCAAAGCCTGATATTGCGAGTTTCCGTAATGTATCCATGATCAAAGCTTCGATGGCCCGTGCTTTATCAGGATCTGTGCCCCGCAATCCTACGGCGAAGGCGATCTGCTTCAGATCACGTTCTACTCCGGTAATGGGAGAAAGATCTTCACCAAACCCCGAATCGATGAGGGCCTTGCGGAGAGGTCCGGCAGCGCTTCCCACGAGCATTCCTGATGTGATCTGAAGGAGAATGGCCGTTTCATAGTCGGTGTTTTCCGCCATCATCCAGGCAGCATTGACGACAGTTTTCCCCGCGGGATTATCCTCTTTCCCTATAGGATAGGTGCCGTTGATGGAAAATGGTTTTTGCCATCGTGTCTGACTTTTAATGGTTGAATCGATTTCTACACGATCTAAACCAGCCAGCATTTCGGCCAGGAACACCAGATGATCTGTTATCGGTATATTCCCGTAAAGGAAAAAGCGTGCATTCGTCGGTGAATAGTAGGTGTTATGAAATGCCTTGAACTGTTCGTACGTGAGCAGCGGTATCTCCTCCGGATTACCTCCTGAATCAAATGTGTATGGCGTGTCCGGGTACAGGTTTTCCTGGATAACTTTATACATGAGAGCGTCGGGGGAGGAATAGGCACCCTTCATTTCATTATAGACGATTCCGGAGATCATAAGGTCACTTGAGGTATCATCCGGATTTACAAACTCGAGGTGGTGGCCTTCCTGAGAGAAGGTTTCTTTCAAGAGCCTTGGGTTGAGTACCAGGTCGGTATACACACGCGCCAGGTTGAAGTAATCAGCCCGTACCTGGCTGGCTACGGGATAAATGGTTTTGTCCGGGTAGGTGAACGCGTTGATGAAGGTCTGGAGAGTCCCCCGGATCAGTTCATTGAAAACGTCCTTTAGTGGATATCGTTGGGAGCCGGCGAGCACTGAGTGTTCGAGAATGTGAGGTACCCCGGTGGAATCCATGGGCGGTGTACGAAATCCGATTGAGTAGAGATTTTCACGATCGTCACAGTGCAGGTGGAGGACCTTCGCGCCGGTTTTTTCATGTTCCGCTTCATACGCGGTTATTCTTATTTCCGGGATTTGTTCAACACGGAGCACGCGAAAACCGTGAAGTGTAGCCCCTGCGGGAAGTATGGGTGCCGGGCAACGTGTGGATTTTGTCATTATATCACTTCCGAATCAGAGTGTATTATACCCAGCCGCGAAGCTTCATGGCTTCCACGACGCGCTCGACGGCAACAACGTAGGCGGCCTGCCTCATATTGATGTTGTACTTCCTGGAGGCGTTGAGCACTGAGTGATACGCCGTCGTCATTTTTTTGTCAAGACGTTTGTGCACGTCTTCCATTTCCCAATAGTACATATAGGCGTTCTGTACCATTTCAAAGTATGATACGGTAACACCTCCGGCGTTGCCAAGAAAGTCCGGTATTACGTGGACGCCTTTCTTGTTGAGTATGTCATCCGCATCAATGGCAGTTGGCCCGCTGGCCAGTTCGGCAATAATCTTCGCTTTGATTCGCGGGGCGTTGCGTTTCGTTATGACATTTTCCACAGCCGCAGGGATGAGAATATCCACATCGATTTC
>DNUI01000134.1:473-1238 GCA_003508565.1 Syntrophaceae bacterium | reverse complement strand
ATGGTATCCTACATTGCCGAATCCCTGAACTGCGACTGTTGCCCTGGTAAGATCGATGCCGCGTTCTTGGGCTGCCTCACGAATCGCGCACAGACCGCCCCGTGCCGCCGCGTCTCTGCGCCCTTCGGAACCGCCGAGGCTGGTCGGTTTGCCTGTTATAACACCGAATTGATTCTGTCCGCAGAGTTTTGAATACTCATCGACCATCCAGGCCATGATTTGCGGGTTTGTATAGACGTCGGGAGCGGGAACATCTTTCTCCGGGCCGATGATCTGCCACACCCTGTCCACGTATGTCCTGCTCAGTCGTTCTAGCTCGCCCCGGGTCAGTTCAATGGGATTGCACACAACACCACCCTTTCCCCCTCCGAGAGGCAGATCAAGAAGCGCACACTTCCATGTCATCCAGGCTGCATGGGCTCGAACATTATCGATGGATTCTTTGGGGTGAAACCGGATTCCTCCCTTGGTGGGGCCTTTCGCATCGTTATACTGAACTCTGAATGCGGTGAATACTTTTATTGAACCATCATCCATGCGGACAGGGAGCGATACATGAAGTTCCCGCATGGGCACGCGCAATACGGCATGCACGCCAGGATCCAGATTTAAAATCCTGGCGCATTGATCCAGTTGCCTTTGGGCAATGGTGAACGGATTTGTTGTTGTCATCGAAACATCATCCCCCCGGGTATCAGCATGGTTTATTGTCTCTCTCACTGAGCATGGTGCGTGGATGGAGAATAGTAGTGATTATTGATTACT
>DNUI01000134.1:0-306 GCA_003508565.1 Syntrophaceae bacterium | reverse complement strand
TGGGAGTACAGTTAACAACATCATAGGAGGTACAACTAATGCCAAGAGCACCCAAAATTATACCAATTTCCGATCTTAGACAAAATGCCAGCGATGTAATCAAAAAGGTGTCTTCTTCGAGAGATCCTGTATTCATCACCCAACGCGGAAGAGCAGCAGCAGTAATGGTCAGTATGGAAGTATATGAGAACACTCAACACGAAATGACTATTTTGCACTTGTTGGCGAGAGGTGAGAAAGAAATAGCATCAGGTGTCGGTTACACACTTGACGAAGTCCTGAAGGAGGCCGATCGTTTTCTTGAGG
>DNUI01000161.1:4374-7961 GCA_003508565.1 Syntrophaceae bacterium | reverse complement strand
TCCACGAAAATCTTCCTGCCGGTAAAGGGATCAATTCCGGTAAAATACATCAGACCGGAATAAGTGGAAGGCAGTGGCGTAAAAATCTGTATCTGCTGCAGATTAATTTTCAACTCTCTGGTGGCAAAAGATTTAAGTTCGCGCATATCTTCTTCTGTGCATCCCGGATGGGCAGCAATAAAGTAATAAGTAAGAAATTGTCTATGACCTGATGATTTAGTCATTTTTTCAAAAAGCTGTTTGAAGGTTGTCAGTGACTTAGCCTGCGGCTTACCCATCAACTTCAGGACACCTGGAGCAGTATGTTCCGGCGCCACCTTCAACTGGCCGGAAATATGATGTTTGACCAGCTCCTGCATATAACTTACGTAATGCTTCTTATCGCTGAAAAGCAAATCGTATCTGATACCGGATGCTACAAATACTTTTTTGACGCCTTTGAGCCTGCGCAGTCGTTCGAGTAAATTAATCTGGCGGCTGTGATCAGCTTTCAAGGACGCACATACTTGCGGATAAAGACATCTCTTGTCCTGGCAGGCGCCTTGAGTCTGCTTGTGCCGGCAATCGATACCATACATATTCGCTGTGGAACCGCCGACATCCAGGATGTAACCTTTAAAATCGGGCAGCTCAGTAATTTTTTCCGCCTCGTCAATTATTGATTTCTCACTGCGGCTGATTATAGTTCTTCCTTCATGAAGACCGATCGAACAGAAATTGCACTCACCAAAACAACCGCGATGAGTCGTTATCGAAAATTTAATGGTTTCCATTGCCCGTACTTTGCCCCAGGTCCGGTAATAAGGGTGAACATCGCGGGCGAAATCAAGAGCGTATAATAGATCTAATTCAGCCACAGTCAAAGCTGGTTGCGGCGGGTTTTGCACAAGGTAACGCGGGCCGTGCTGCTGAAACAAACCTTTAGCACTCAACGGATCATTATTGTGATAAAATGTATCGAACATTTTCATGAAGGATTTTTTATTTGTAACAACTTCCTCGTAGGCTGGTAATTCGGTGTACTCAGGTTGTGGAGTTGATGAAATATAGCAAGTGCCGCGAATGTCTTTTGTCTCCTGTCCGCCGTTTAGTTTTTGCGCCAGTTCAATAATAGCCTTTTCGGCCATGCCGTAGACAAGGATATCAGCCCGGGCATCAAACAGAATCGATCGGCGGATGGAATCAGACCAGAAATCATAATGGGCGATGCGGCGCAGACTTGACTCTACCCCGCCCAGCACCAGCGGTTTGGTATTTTTAAAATACCGCCGGATGAGATTCGAATAGACAACCACAGCGCGATCGGGGCGGCGGTTATTTTTCCCTCCAGCGGTCAAGTCATCGGCCTGCCTTTTTTTCCTGGTAGCCGTATAGTTGGCGACCAGAGAATCCATACAACCGCCAGTGATTCCCCAGAATAGGTGAGGTTCTCCCAACCGGCAGATATCAATATCGCTATGAATGTCAGGTTGGGCGATGATACCCACACGAAATCCCGCGCCGGCAAGAACCTGGCCAATTACGGAAGCACCGATAAAAGGGCTGTCAATGTAAGTATCTCCGGTGACGATAATTACATCAAGCTTGTCCCACTTTAATTTTTTTAATTCCGCGCTGGTTGTAGGAAGAAACATATTTTAAATCAAGTTTCTCCGGCGCAGACTGCAGAAAAGATTGAATAATGCTTTTTGTAGAAATTATAGTTGCCGGAATATTTTTGCAAAAACTTTGATAAGAACTTCCTTTTTCGTGGGGGAAGTATAAGACAAGCGGCTTTGTGTGTCAATGGAATCCATACCAAGCAGGTTTACGGATTACCGATTGAAATGTTGCATCAAGAATGGAAATTCAGAAAACAACATTACAGGGAGTCTGGCCGTTCCAGAAAAGAAAAATAGGCTTTCTCGCATATACACGCTTTCAAACCGTATTCAATGAATTGGCAAAATCACCCAAACTCTCGATTTGTATTTGAACTGAGTGCGGGTGGTTAATGAAAATATGGCTAACGAGACCATGTCGCCACCTCCTACTGTTGTCTGTTGGATACACCAATAGATAAATGATTATCAAGAAAAAGAGAGGATAACGCCCGAATTAATGGCATTGTTAAGCATTAATCAATTCCCGCAACAGCTTTTTTTGTGTTCATTTTTGCTCCATGCATAATAAGCAATCTAATAACTCTATCCCTCGTTCTTTTAATATTTCTTGTGCTTTTTTGTAGCCTAGCTTTGCCGATATTTTCCAATCTCTAATTGCTGAAGTTTCATCGCCAAGAAACTTGTAAGCCCATCCTCGACTATAATAGGGATAATTATATTTAGGATCCAGTTCAATAGCTTTGCTGGTATCTTCTATACATTTCTTATAATTTCCTAATATTCCATAGACAGAACCACGATCAGAATAGGCATGTACAGATCTTTCATCCAGTTCAATAGCCTTATTGTAATCTACAATAGCCTCCTGATAACGACGCAACCCAGAATAAATAATCCCTCGAGCAACATAGGCAAATGAAGATTCTGGATCCGATTCAATAGCTTTGTTGGTATCCTGAAGAGCCTTTTGTAAATTATCCCTGACTGATAGCCTTTCCAGAACAATTCGCTCGGCCTCAAGCCAATTTTCCACGTCCCGGCCGGTGATTCCTGTCCGTTCGTAAATTTTACGAGCAACTCTGGCAATTTCTTCTTTAAGATCCTGTTGGTTATCCACGATGAGTTTCTTCTATTGCGTTGAGCAGACCAATTTCTTCCGCTACTGCAGGTTGAGATTTGTTTCTTCCATTTGCCACCTAGTTTCCCGGAGGTGCCAAAAGATTTCAGCCATGTATCTGTTGGTCGCATTCCCGCATAGCATCGGTTATCTCTATCTCATTTTTGGGGAATAATATCAATGGTTGCGATTTGTAATGTTGACGATTTCTCAATGACATCGGTTTGTGACTTTCAGCAACGGAGCGCGCTGGTCACATATTCATGAGCACAATGAGTGTGAAAAGGTTGAATACTACCGGCTGTAGATGACCCTTGATACTCTTAAGCTTACATGGATCGGACAAGTTCTTTCCTCACCGCCAGTCCCAGCTTCTCCATGACATAGGGCTTTCTCACATAGGCGCCCGCACCGAGGGACTGGGCGGCATTCACACGGTCTGTTTCTGAAAAACCGCTGACGATAATCGCCTTTTGTGAGGGGTGGATCTCAAGAACGCTCCGATAGGTGTCAAGCCCGTCCATGCCGGGATCCATGATCATGTCCAGAACCATCAAATCAGCTTTGTGTTCCTCCAGGTACGCCACTGCCTCTTCACCGCTGGAGACGCTTGTGACATTGTAATTCAGCGTTTTAAGCATTTCGGCTGCCAGGTCGCGCTGACCCTTGACATCATCCACAACCAGAATGTATTCGCCTTTCCCCATATATTCTGACATTGATAGAGCAACAGCTTCAGCGGGGATATCTTTCCTCGTTACGGGAAAATACAGGGTAAAGATACTTCCCTTTCCTTCTTCACTCTGTACATTGATATAGCCATAATTATCCTTCACCGTACCCCAAACCACCGCCAGCCCCAGGCC
>DNUI01000161.1:0-4266 GCA_003508565.1 Syntrophaceae bacterium | reverse complement strand
GGTCACAATGCCGCCTTTCTTAATTGCCTCGCTCGCATTCGAAACGAGATTGAATAATGTTTTGCCGAGATGTACAGGAGATCCGGAAATGTTTAACAGGTCCGGTTCAAGATCGGTCTTGATCGTTACAGAGGGATGATAGGAAGACAATTTTTCGAACTCCGGTGACTGTTGACAATCAGCAATGACCTTGTTCAGATTAAGCACCTGTCTATTGGGCACACTCCTTCTGGCGAGCGTCAGCAGGTCCTGAACAATGGCGGCGGCCTTCTCACCCCCTTTCATAATGTTTAAGAGACGGGGTTTGATCGGGCTTGACTCATCCACACTGTTAAGGAGCAGTTCTGCATAGCCGAGGACAACGCCGAGAACATTATTGAGATCATGAGCGACACCGCCCGCCAGGGTGCCCAGGGACTCCATTTTCTCCGCGCGTTGCAAACGTTCTTCAAGCCTTCGCTTTTCATCCTCCGCACGCTTGCGTTCGGTGAAATCAATGACGATGCCCCTCAGACCTATGACCTTTTCGTCTGCATGAATTGGTGTCGAATAGATGATGACCGGGAACTCTTCCCCGTTCTTGCGGAGAGCTGTGTATTCCGTTCCTGTTTCCATATCCTTGTTTGATATCCTTGTTATATTCACCGCCGCTCTCTCCCGATCGGCCGGTGCAATCACATCGAGGGCGTTCACTCCTTTTTCAAGGTCAGCCTGTGAGTATCCGAATATTTTGAATGCGGCCCGGTTGGCATAGGTGAAGTATCCCTGGAGATCGAATTCAAAAACCGCCTGGGGAAGAAGTTCGGCCAAGTCGCGAAATTTCTTTTCGCTCTGCTGTAGCGCCTCCTCAGCCTGCTTGCGATTGGTGATGTCCGTGACTATCTCAACCATTCCAACAAGATTTCCTTCCTCATCCCGGACAGGATAAGCGCGCATCGTCCATCTCTTGCCAAGAGACGAAAAGTCATCAACGGTACAAGGATTCCCTGTTTCAATAGACTTCACCACGGGGCAGATCCTGCAGGGTCTATTCAGTTTGTGTAATACCTCATAACATTTTCTCCCCTCTATTTGACTGGATTTCATATTAAACTGACGGTTCATGGCGCTGTTTGACCATATTACTTTCATATCCGTATCCAGATAAATAACCATTTCTGTCATAGTATCCAGGATTGCAGACTTTTCCCGCTCCGCCTTACGCAGCGCCTCCTCCGCCTGCGTGCGCTCGTTGAATTCCCGCTGGAGTTGTTCATTTGTCGTTCTCAGTTCAGTCGTGCGCTCTTCTACCAACTCCTTGAGATGTTCCCTATATTTCCTTAATTCTTCCTCTGCCTGCCTGCGCTCGGTGATGTCTCGAATATTCATGACAAAACCTGCAACCGTCGGATCACCTAACAGATTATTACCAACACCCTCTAAAACGTGCTCCGAACCGTCTTTATGCCTGACACGGAAGGTATTCGGGATGTTAACATCTTTTGCGAGAACAGCCTTGCCAAAATCATATATAGCTCTCGGAATATCTGCGGGCATAATAAAATGAAAACCGCTCTTGCCGATTAATTCTTCCGGCGTGTATCCCAGAAAATGTTCAACGGAGGGATTTACATAGGTTATCGTACCTTTCTTATCCACAATAAGAATTATGTCTGAAGAATTTTGTGTGATCGCTCTAAAATACTTTTCACTTTTCTGCAAAGCGTCCACTTTTTGTTTGTATCCCGCTTCTGATTTTTTTAGCTCTGCAATTTCCCGATGCAATGTGGCTAATTTATTGGGTGACCTCTTAATTACTTTTGGTTCATTATTCATTTTAGAAACCTCTAAGAATGCGAGTTCGGAGTCGAGTAGACCAGTTTCTCCAGATATTGTAGATTGAGGTTTGTTTTCTCCGTTTACCGCCTGGTTTCCCGGCGGTGCTATACCATTTCAACCATTATGGGTTGTAATATCGCATAGTTCCTAAAATCAATCAATCATTGAGTACAGAAAGAACAGGAATATTTTCCCTAAGGAATAATTGAACTGCTCAAACCTTGCGTCTTTCAACCGCAATTCAATAAAATGAGATGATAATTGCGACTGCGGACTTGTATTTGAACTTCAGATAGCCAGCGGCATGCCTTATTTCGTGAAACCACAAATTTGTTTTGAAAATACTCAGAGGTCTTTTTATCCTAATGAATAATTGCTCTAATAGTGCTCCCTGATCGTTCAGACTCTGCCGCTAGCATTCAGATAAGCCCTTATAGCAGTTATAAACTCTTTTGCCTCGCCAAGAAGCGGTTCCACCTGCTCTTTCGTTAGTTCAAAATATTCACGGTAATCGCCCCGCTGCCTGAGTTCAAATGCCTTGTTGACATGCCTTCCCAGAGACTCAGGGAAAATGCCTGATTTTACAAAGTTCTTGTTGAAATAGTAAAGAACTCCCGTATGTTTTGAAGATGAATAAGGTTCATAAATAAGAAGGGCCAGGACGGCGTAGAACATGCCATAATAAATTCGGTTCGCAACGGAACGAAGGCTCTTTCCACCATCCATAAGATAGCGGGCTTCTTCCAGGCTTTGCTCTGCCTGATCCAATCTGTGTCCAGCGAGGGACTATTGTTTCTCATCTGAACTCATAGCGGAATCCCTTCGCGCTGGATAATTTTATAGATCGGCGCTTCGGACAATGGACCTTCTTCCAGTTCGTCTTTGCCGAAGTACAGGGCGGAAATAAAGACATCATGCTCGATGTTTAATTGAAAGATGATATCATCTATTTCTGCAACCATCGCTTGGTCGTATTTGGGAATCTCGATCATGACGTCCAAGTCGGAATCGTGCCTGTCCTCGTCTCTTGCCTTCGAGCCAAAAAGGCGGAAATCAATAACCGGATACCGATCAAATAAAACCTTACGCAGTGCTTCTAATGCTTGTTTTTCATTGTCTGCGAGTTTCATGGTCTCCTCCTGATCACTAACGGTGGGACATAATCACATAACTATATATTCTTGATAAACTTTTTTATCATTGAAGTCTACGGGAAAGATCGCTGAGTGTCAAGGGAAGATAGGCTATGCCATGCAAATTCTAAAATGCTATCATGTTTTTTCAAACACTTGAAAAATCTTAACTCCCTTGACATCTATATGCCTTCATGAACCCCAAAGACCTCTTACTTCTAATCGTAACGCTTGGACAATCCTATTTCCCATGCAGGATGTCCATCCATCTGATTGCCTCGGAGTCGCTGATCTTGCCGAGATATACCTGAGTAGTTTTCAAATCCTGATGCCTCAAGATAACCTTCGATACTACTTCTAGGGGTACACCATTTCTACTTGCATAGGTGGCCGAGTATCTCCGGAGATCATGAGGCGAATTACGGACATTCACTTTTTCTCCCAGCCGCCTGATAAGAGATCTTGCCGTTGAATAACATATAGGGAACGGACGGTAATCCGATTGCAGAGCATTATCCTTGATATATTTTGCCAGCTTTTTTGACACGTTTTCCGGCATATACGCCAGTTCTGATTCTTTACCGGATTTCGGCTCCCGCAGGGTAATGGTTCTTTCTGAGACATCCGACACTTTTATCTTCAGCAATTCGCCAATTCTTAATCCGCATCTTGCCTGAAGTTCCAATATCAACCGGTCTCTGTGTCTTTTCGTATTGTAAATCATCTCATCAACCGTTTCCCGTTCGAGAATTTTACGCAATATCTGTTTTGGCGCTCGATAGGATTTGCTTAGCAGCGACGTATTACAAGGATTTTTTATGTTCAGCGAGCAACGGTCGATAATGAAATTATAAAATGTTTTTAGCTGGGAATATCGGAGTCTTCGAGTAGATTTGGCAAGATCCTGGGTTAGCATTTCAAGAAAGGTATAGATTTCATCGGAACCGATGGAATCCAAAGCTCTCTGTGCGTAAATCATTTCATACCTTCGAAGCAGATAGACGTAACTGTCAATGGTCCGTTGTTTATGGTTTGACTGGAGATAATTTTTAAACAACCTTATCGCTTCTTGCGTTATCATAGTCCACCTCCGTATTGTTTGCTTTGTGAGGTCTTTGGGGTTTCCGGGAATTATATATCAGGTGGACCTGATGTATTAATAATTTAGAGAAAATGTAGAGATCAAGAAAACTGATATCTGTAAAATAATAAATGCCACCTCACAGAAATATGCTGTCAAGCCTGTGCACACTTTCATCCCGCATTCAGTAAACTGGTGCAATCTGCCTGTGTGTAGATAAGTATTTGAACTGAG
>DNUI01000167.1 GCA_003508565.1 Syntrophaceae bacterium | reverse complement strand
TTTGGGGAAGAGGCGCCTCTCGTGGGATATTCCGGTTCCGGCACCATATTTTTCCGATCGTGTAATCTCTTGTGCTCCTTTTGTCAGAACTATGATATCAGCCATGATCCGGAAGGTGGGGAAGTGGCACCGAAAGAGCTGGCTGTTATGATGCTTTCCCTCCAGCGGCGGGGGTGCCATAATATAAACTTTGTCACACCTACCCACGTGGTACCCCAGATACTCCAGGGGCTTCTCATTGCCATCGAACACGGGCTCATCGTGCCGCTGGTCTATAACACCGGTGGATATGATAAAGTTGAAACACTGAAGATTCTGGATGGCATCTTTGATATCTATATGCCGGACTTCAAATTCTGGGACGCAAAGTGGGCGGAGAAGTTCTGTGAAGCGCCCAACTATCGGAAAATTGCCGTCGCCGCCATTAAAGAGATGCACCGTCAGGTAGGAGATCTTGTCGTTGACGAATCGGGGATAGCCTTGAAGGGATTGCTGGTACGCCATTTGATCATGCCAAATGATGTGGCGGGTACCAGGGAGATCATGGAATTTCTGGCCGAAAAAATTTCGAAGGATACCTACGTGAATGTAATGGATCAGTATCACCCCTGTGGGAAAGCCATGAGGGATGAGGCGATCAATCGTCGTATCACGAGGACTGAGTATATCAACGCCCTCCGTTTCGCCAAAGAAGCCGGCCTTCACAGACTGGATTCGTTGCTTTAAGCCGGTTTAGTGTCCTTCTCCTTGATATAATCCCACATCCCCCGGATACTGTTGAGGGAAAAAATCTTTTCACGGGACTGGACATCCGCCGGCAGGGAACTATACAAGGACATCCCCCGGTCATTTTTCAGAAGCTCCTCATAGATTCTATCCTCGGAGAGTTCTCCCGCCGTTCTGTAGTGCTTTTCCACTGTGGCCATCCAGTTTTCCAGTTGGTCAAGTCCCGTATCAAATACATTTTTTACATCTTCCCGGTAACCGTAGTGGCCGAAACATAGGTGTGATACATCTAAGGCCGCAACCTTTTCCAGAGAACCTTTGTAAATCTCATAAATGAAAGGCGGGGGCGTCGCGATACGCAGATAGAGTCCCTTGTCCAGCGGATAGTTTATTCCCGTGACTTCTCCGAGAAACACGACATTTCCGATCTGGTAGCACAGATGATTGATTGTGTGGCCCGGTGTTTCGAAAACATTAATCACTTCGCTGCCAATTGTAATTGGATTCTGGTATTCGAAGTTCTTGTCCGGTATCGCGGCAATTTCGCCGTACACATCTGCAACCTTTCCCAGAAACTTGCGGGAGCCCTCCCATAGTTTGGAAGGGTTGATCATGTGCTTCACACCCCTGGGATGGCAGATGACCTTCACCTCCGGAAAGTGCTCTGCCAGGACCCCTGTACCTCCGGCGTGATCAATATGTATATGGGTCAAAAGAATATAGTCGATTTTTTTCAAGCCCATGTATTTCAGGGCATCCAATAACACGGGAATGGTGGAGCGCGGACCCGGATCCACGACAAGGGTCAGACCATCCTTCATATATATCCAACTGCTGAGAAAATTGCGGAATCCTTCCAGTGGTTGGTCCAAGTCCACAATAGTGAGGTTCTGCATTGGTTGATGAATGGCCATGGGTTATTTCCTTATCCATGCGTATTACCGTTAGAAGCGAGGGATTCACTTTTTTCCCAAGAGGTTTTCCAGGATTCTGTCCATGGCTAAGTATTGACTGCTTAGTATCTTTCCATCTTTATCGATGAGGACCATGGCCGGTATTCCAACAATACTGTATGCTTCTGCCACATCTCCCTTTTCATCCAAGAGCGTTTTATAGGGCACCTTATACCTTTCTGCAAACAGCGACACTTTTCCTTTCGGTTCCTGAATGTCAATATTCACTACTTCGAGTCCCTGCTGGCTGTATTTTTCATGGATGCTGTTGTAGCGAGGCATTTCAGATCGGCAGGTGGGACACCACGTGGTAATAAAAATTAAGAGGACCGGTTTGCCCTTCTGGGCGCTGAGCGTAAAGTTCTTACCCGTTAAGTCTCGTAGGCTAAAATCCGGTGCTGCTCCGCCGGCGATAATTTTCCCCGGGTCCGGCTTTTTGCTTTCGGTACATGAGGGCATTGAGGTGAGTAAAATCATTATCAATCCAAAAATCGTAAAAAGGGTATCCTTTGCTTTTACATCCATATTACAATCCTTCATATCCAGAGACTTCCTGCTTGTATGAGAAAGTACTCCCCTGCTGCCAATAGTATCCAACCGGAAATGTGGCTTATTCTTGTCATCCACATGCCGGATTTTGGCATGCTCGTTAATAGTGCGGTAAATGTTCCGAGTATAATAAGTAGTGTACCGAGACCGAGGGCAAAGATAAATAACAGGCCTATCCCGAAGAAGGCATTCTGGCTGGTTGCCACATAACTCAACAGCACCGCCAGAACCGGGGTCGTGCAGGGCCCCATGACCAGGCCCGAGATAGCCCCGACTAAAAAGCTGCTTATAATACCTTTTTTCTTTGGTTGTGCCTTGACTAAAAAGCCTGGTGTCCACAGGGGCAGCACAAAAACTTCCAGCATGGCTAATCCCATGAATATACATATATTGGCAACAATGAAATATGTCCAGGGGTTTGTTTGAATCTGTCCAAAGAGTTTACCGGTTAAGGCGGCAACAGCGCCTAGTATGGTAAACGTGATGGACATGCCTAAAACGTAGGTAACTGACAGCAGTAATCCTTTCATTCTGGAGCCGCTGGCGTGGGCACCTATGAAAGCAATCGTGATGGGAACCACAGGGTACATACATGGGGTGAAACTGACGAAAACACCTCCCAGGTAGGCGGCCAGGTACGCTAAGACGAACGATTCTTGAAGATAGGCGGCCAGGCCGTTAATTAAATTTTCCATTCATGTTCCAATTGGCAAAAACCCAGGAAAATACCTTGAAATATTAATCTCTATCAATTACACTTCGCAGTAAAATAACATAACATCTTTCACTTATCAACTTATACCAACGAGGCTTCATCAGGCCTGATATTTTTCAACATTAATATATCTCTTTGAGGTGATACATGAATGATATCAGAAAAAAAGATGTAGCGGGGAAAAATGTCCTGGTGAGAGGCGATCTCAATGTTCCTCTTAGTGAAAATGGCAACATGCAGGACGATTTCAGAATTAAACAAATCACACCAACCCTCCACTTCCTGTTGGATAAAAAGGCAAAGGTAATTCTCTGCAGTCATTTTACAGAAGAGAAAATCAGTCTGAAGACGGTTACTCCGGCGTTAAGAAAGTTTCTCAATATGGATGTTATTTTTGTCAATGATTGTATTGGCTACGCTGTCGAGCAAGAGGTACAGAAACTGAAACCAGGCCAATTGCTCTTGCTGGAAAACCTTCGCACGTATCCAGGAGAAGAAAAGAATGACCCTGAGTTTGCAAAAAGCCTCGCGAAGTATGCGGATATTTATGTCAATGATGCATTCGGTGTGTGCCATAGAAATCATGCCTCCGTGTCCGCAATTGTGAAATTTTTCCTGCCGGGAAATGTATTCGCGGGAAACCTTCTCATGGAAGAAGTTCAGACCATTTCGTATCACCTTAAAAATCCTAAAAAACCTATAGTGGCCATTATTGGGGGTGCTAAAATCGAAACCAAGGTGAAAGTCATTAAAAAGTTTCTGGATATGCCGGATTGTGATGTTCTTTTAGGAGGCAAAATTGCCCATGCCATATTGAGGAGAAAAAAAGAAATAAACTTTGGAGCCATGCCAGATCAAAAGGTGTTCCCCTACATTGATGAAATCGAGATACATAATCACAGAATCCATCTGCCCACTGATAATGTTGTGTATTTTAAGAAGGGTATTCAGGAAGAAGTGTATGATGTCGGTCCGGAAACCATAAAGGAATTCAATGAAAAAATCGCCGCCGCAAGAACGATCTTTTTCAACGGCCCTATTGGCTACTTTGAGGATGAACGAAACATAGGTACGGTGGAGATACTGAAAGCTATCAGTAGAAACAGGACTGCTTTTTCTATTGTCGGGGGCGGTGAGACGAACAGCGTAATATACAAAAATAACCTGGAGGACAAGATTTCTTATATTTCCACCGGAGGAGGCGCTTTTTTAGCCTTCATCACTGGGGACAGGCTTCCTGGGCTGGCGGCGTTGGGATATTACGCCTGACACATATCGCTTGCACTGGACACAGAAAGGATATATACAGCAGTCAAAATTTATTAATTATGGTTCGTCTCCAAAAAAGTTGTTCGCATCTTCAGGATTCAAGGGGTCTTAAAAATCTCTTGAACCCTCGGTTCCTTGAGTCCTCGAATCCTTTCTACAACTCAATCGGAGAAGAACCTTGATTAAAGATCCAAGGAGATTTTGTTTGAATGGCGAAAATATTGAAGAATGCGTTAAAAACCATAGAGGAATATAAAACAGCTACCCCCCACTATGTAGAACTGCTCGATATCCTAGGAGAAATTTTAATCATCAGGGAAGAATACCGGCGAAAGATGAAAGAGATTATCTTCCCGGTAGATGAAGAACTGATAAAAAAGAAAATCGCGGGCGGATTACCTCTCATAGATTTTTCCGCGGGAATGTTTGACCTCGCAGAACCCAAACAATATTTTTTGGCGCTCCTGGAGATAGCGGAAAAAAGGGCTCCCGGGGAAACAAAAGAAATTGTGCAAAAGATTGAGGATGGAAGTTTCAATTTTGAGAAACTCATTTGCGACTCTTTTAATTCCTCCCATGATGATACTTCGGATGAGATAGACGATGATGTAATTGATCTGGTGGATTTGTTTCTTGAAGAAAGCCTCAGACCTGCCCTGGAGAAGGTAGTAGAAAAGTACGGGAGTATCGTTGCCGGGATCGGGTGGGTTGAGGGGTATTGTCCGATCTGCGGCAAGGATCCGAAAATCGGAGAAATTAGGGAGGAAGAGGGAAGAAGATTTCTTTTTTGCACACAATGCGGATTTGAGTGGCGTTTCCGGCGCATCAAGTGCCCGTTCTGCGGCAATGAAGAACAGCAGACACTGGCCTATTTCACCATTGAGGGAGAAGAGAAATACCGGGTTGATGTGTGCAATGAGTGCAAGCGATATATTAAAACTGTGGATTTCAGAGAATCAAAAGAAGAGGCAAACCTTGATGTTGAGGATATTGCCACACTGCATCTTGATATGCTTGCGAATGAAGAAGGATATAATTAAAATGGACTTTTTGCGATGTCGCCAAATATGCATGACCATAACATCAGAAAAGTCATTCAGCTCCTTGAGAAAGATTTTAATGAATGGGATCTTCCCATAGTTTCCTCTATGGCCGAAGAACATAGTGGTCCATTCCCAATTCTGATCTCAACGATTCTGAGTTTGAGAACGAAAGATGAAGTGACTGCCAAGGCGACAGAACAGCTCCTTGCCCTTGCTGCGACCCCGGAGGATATGGTAAAGCTTTCCGAAGAGGAGATCATCAAGGCGATATATCCCGTTGGCTTTTACCGGAATAAGGCGAAAACGGTTCTTCATATCAGCAGAGAATTGATAGATCGTTTCGCATCGAGAGTGCCCGACACCATAGAGCAATTACTCACCCTGAAAGGCGTGGGCAGGAAAACAGCCAACCTTGTTGTAGCGCTTGGATATAATAAAGAGGGGTTGTGTGTCGATACGCATGTCCACAGGATATCAAACCGCCTGGGCTATGTCAGAACAAAAACCCCTGAGGAAACGGAATACGCGCTGAGAAAAAAACTGCCATTGGAATACTGGTTACGGTATAATACATTAATGGTAGCGTTTGGTCGGCATGTTTGCATGCCCGTCTCTCCTTTCTGCAGCAGGTGCCCTGTCGTACGTTACTGTGACAGAGTGAATGTTGTGAGAAGCAGATAGTGGGGGCATGCGGCTTCTTTGAAAAATACCATCATCAGAATGAAATACGGTACATATTTTTCAGAGGTCTTTCAATGTTGGCAGAGTGCCGGAATGCATATGATGCTTTTAAATGTGGTAGTATCTGAAATTTGAAAAGGGGGTATATTATGGGCGTAAAAGTGGCTATCAATGGTTTTGGCAGGATCGGCAGGTATCTTATCCGGGCATGCATAGGATACAATGACATCGAAATAGTTGCTGTTAATTCCCGGGCTAAGCCCGGAACCCTTGCCCACCTTCTTAAATATGATTCTGTTCACGGAAAAATCAAGGCTGATCTTGCAGTAGACGCGGACAATCTCATTGTAGACGGTAAAAAAATAAAAATAACAAACGTTACCTCCGGCCTGGCAGACCTTCCCTGGGGAGAATTGGGTGCCCAGATAATTTTAGAGTCGACAGGGAAGTTCAGGAAGAAAGATGAAATGGCGGGCCATTTAACCGCGGGAGCCAAGAAGGTGATCCTGGCGGCCCCTGGTAAGGGTGTTGATGGTACATTCGTGATGGGGGTGAATGAGGACACATACGATCCGAATAAGCATCACATAGTATCGAATGCATCCTGTACTACCAACTGCCTTGCGCCTGTGATCAAAGTGTTGCAGGATCAGTTCACCATAGTCAAAGGAT
Organism: Syntrophaceae bacterium; assembly: GCA_003508565.1. Taxonomy (GTDB): domain Bacteria; phylum Desulfobacterota; class Syntrophia; order Syntrophales; family UBA2185; genus UBA2185. The sequence continues at coordinate 8,632 of DNUI01000167.1, read as the reverse complement.
TTATGACTACAGCACACTCCTACACGATGGACCAGAGGCTTCTGGATGGTTCCCATAATGATTTGAGGAGAGGTCGCGCTGCTGCGATGTCAATCGTTCCCACATCGACGGGGGCGGCCACTGCGGTGGGCCAGGTAATTCCGGAGTTGAAAGGAAAGCTTGACGGAGTAGCGCTGAGAGTTCCCACTCCCAACGTATCGCTGGTTGATCTTGTGGTGGAAGTGGCAAAGCCCGTGAGCGTAAATGAGGTGAATGGTGCCCTGAAAGCAGCATCTGAAGGCAGACTCAAGGGCATTCTGGCATTTTGTGAAGAGGAACTTGTTTCCGTTGATTTTACGAGTAGTTCCTTCTCGTCTATCGTTGATGCGCCATTGACCAATGTGATCGCGGGAAACCTTGTCAAGGTGTTTTCCTGGTATGATAATGAGAGTGGGTACGCATGCAGAATGAGGGATCTTGCCCTGTACATGGCGAAGAAATCATTCGGAGCATAACATGAAGAGGCCGTTTATTGCAGGTAACTGGAAGATGCACAAAACAATCAGAGAAGCTGTTGATTTCGCACAGCATCTGATTACTGCGTGTGACCAGACTATCGAGAGGAGGGTGGTGATTGCCCCGCCTTATACGGCACTCTCGGCAGTCGCGGAGGTGCTGAGGGGGTCTTCAATTCATCTTTCCGCCCAGAATCTCCATAATGAGCCGGCAGGCGCGTATACGGGAGAGGTATCTGCCAAAATGCTGGTTGATGCGGGATGTGAGTATGCCATCGTAGGACATTCAGAGCGCCGCGCCCTCTTTGGTGAAACAAACGATTTCATAAATAAAAAGGTCAAGTCAGCTATTTCCTTTGGTTTATTGCCCATATTCTGTATCGGTGAAACCCTGGAAGAACGGGACAAAGCGCAGACATTTTCTGTTGTCGAACGGCAGTTAAAAGAGGGATTGAATAATTTAACCACTGATGATATAAGGCACATCGTTATTGCCTATGAACCCGTGTGGGCAATTGGTACCGGCAGGACGGCGACACCTGAACAGGCACAAGGGGTGCATGCATATATCCGTGAAGTAATTGGAAATACTTACGGAGAAAATATTTCAGGAATTATCGCCGTTATTTATGGGGGAAGTGTGAATCCGGGTAACATTGGTGGCCTTATGGCCCAGCCGGACATCGACGGTGTTCTGGTGGGAGGAGCCAGCCTGGACCCTGAATCGTTTATCAGGATTATACAATTTTAAGAGCGTTGGATATTCTTATCGTCATTGATACGAAAATACTTACTTACTGTCATTCCGGACTTGATCCGGATCCAGTTTTTTACTCGAATTTGTTTAGAGGGTTTTTAACGTGCAAATATTAATAACGATCTTGCATATTGCAGTATGTCTCATTTTGATCCTTGTCGTCCTCCTGCAGGCAGGAAAGGGGGCAAGCATGGGGGCGGCTTTTGGCGGGTCGAGTCAGACAGTCTTCGGAAGCACCGGTCCCGGAAGCTTTTTGGGAAAGATGACCACAGTGATCGCTACGGTCTTTATGTTGACTTCTCTTGCCCTTTCGTATGCGGCCGTTCATAAGTCATCGACATTAATAGACAAAACGGCCCCGCAGACGCAGCAACAAGCAGCGCCCGCACCGGTTGAAAAAGCTCCGGGAGCAGCAGAACAGCAGGCTCCGCCGGCGCAGCAGAAATAGTTTCGTAAATGTCATTCCCGGCTCGATCGGGAATCCAGTTCTTTCTATGTTAAAGTTTCTCGTCCGAGAAGCTCGGCGGGGAAAGTTTCGCAGGAATGGACGTTCATGTGTTCATGATAATCCCTGCGAGTGAAACAAGTGCCGAGGTGGTGGAATATGGTAGACACGCTATCTTGAGGGGGTAGTGGGCCACGCCCGTCCGGGTTCAAGTCCCGGCCTCGGCACCAATTAACAATCCAGTATAGTCCAGTAAAGTATAAAACCCGTTAGAAATAGCGGGTTTTTTGTTGTCATTTGTCCAAGGATGTGTTATAAGGTTTATCAAAATCCGGTGTTTTTAGGTACCAATTATCAATTAGTAGGTACCAAAAACATCAAGCGGGTACCCAAAAGGGAGATTTGCCGTGCCAAAGCGTATCATGCCATTAACTGACATGAGGGTTTTAAAAGCGAAGCCGCAGGACAAATCCATTACATTATTTGACGGTGCAGGTTTATATCTTCTTATCACGCCAACAGGCGGCAAATTATGGCGGTTTAAATATCGCTTCGACAAGAAAGAAAAGAAACTCGCCTTTGGTACCTACCCTGAAATCACCCTTGCAGATGCCAGACAGCGAAGAGATGAAGCCCGTAGGCAGATAGCCCATGGAATTGACCCTGGGGCAGTCCGCAAGGCGCAGAAACAGGCCAAGACGGAAGAAAAAGAAACCTTTGAGATCATTGCCCGTGAATGGCATATGAAATTCAAGCCGACTTGGAAGCCGTCCCATGCTGAAAAACTATTAACAAGATTAGAACGTGATGTATTCCCGTACTTGGGAACACGGCCAATCAAAGAGATCAAGGCGCCTGAATTACTCACGGTGTTACGACGCATAGAATCAAGAGGTGCACTGGAAACCGCGCACAGAGCAAGGGTCATTTGTGGTCAAATATTACGTTATGCGGTGGCGACTGGACGTGCTGAACGTGATCCGTCAGCCGACTTAAAAGGTGCCTTGCCGCCAGTAAAAACCATAAACAGAGCGGCTATTGTCGAACCGAAAAAAGTCGGGGAACTACTCAGGGCGATTGATGGCTACCAGGGCGGCTTTGTCGTTCAATGCGCCTTGAAGTTCGCACCCCTTGTTTTTGTCCGTCCGGGTGAATTGCGCCATGCCGAATGGTCTGAAATAGATTTTGAAAATGCTGAATGGAATATTCCCCCTGGTAAGATGAAGATCAAAGAACCGCATCTTGTACCGCTATCAAATCAAGCCATAGTGATATTAGAAGAGCTTAAGAAGCTCACAGGATCGAGCCGTTATGTATTCCCTTCTGGGCGTTCTTTTGCCCGTCCAATGTCAGATAATGCCATTTTAGCCGCATTAAGGCGAATGGGATATGCAAAAGAAGAAATGTCTGGGCATGGTTTTAGGGCTATGGCACGAACCCTTCTTGATGAAGTTTTGCAAGTGAGGCCAGATTTCATTGAACATCAACTCGCCCATGCTGTAAGAGATCCGAACGGAAGGGCATACAATCGGACAACGCACCTTGTTGAACGCCGAAAAATGATGCAATTATGGGCGGATTATCTGGATGGACTGAAGGCCGGCGCCGTGGTTATACCATTCAAGACGGTGAAGGGGTGACGAAGTAGAAAACCAGGAATAGGGAACGCGACCCGATAAGCTGGGGGAACCCCTCTCCCGTTTTCCTGAATCACTAAGGGAGCAATGAGAGGGAAAGGCAATGGGGAATGAAAATAATGATTTCAATCAACATTTAGTAAGTAAGTTTGTAAATGCCTGTTTGAAAAGCGATGGTATAAAGCCTGATTATCCAAATTTTCTGAAGTACTCCACTTTTAAAAATGAGGAAGTGTGTCAATCTTTGTTTGCTTCATTATTGAGCATGGATACAACAGAATTAAAAAAACTATTTCCGGAAGGCCCACACATTTCATCTAACAAGATGAAAAAGGCATGGAAAAAATTCTCGTCTTTTTCTTATTCAGATATAGAAATTGTGGCAATTTTTGGAACTGTAAAAACGCAACCGAATAATGTCACAATTGAAAAGTTGAATGACGCAGCAAGAAGCTATTTTCTAATGGATGCAATTCTGAAACCTGCCCATACACTTGATGGACGGAATAGGGAAAAACTTTCAAATGCAATTGAAATTATTCTCGAATATCTTGAAAACTTCGATCCACGGTGGGGCATTGTATATGATAAAGTATTATTCAGTCGATTAATACATGATCTGAAGCTCTTTTATGATGGACTACCCATTAGACCGCAGAGAATTAATAGGCAATGTCGGCCTGAAGAAAAAGGGAGATATTTATTCATAAATCGTCTTGCCGGTATTTACCATGATATAACTCAAAAAGCGGCACGAAAACCTGGAAAATGGATACAACCCGAAAAAGATAAAGGATCCGTAAGCTAATATAACGGACCCTTTTTCCGGTTTGTAGATGCGTGCATACAACCGATTGAACCTATTGATAATATTGCACTGGGCAAAGCTATAAATAAAGCACTCTAATTAAATTCTTATCTCAATAGAAAATCTCTTTTCTCACATAATCCACATCATTGTCACATAGACCCAAAAAGTCACCAGAAATAATGTTTGTTGGGAATATCTTTTGTTGTCCACATTCATCTAAAATTATCCAAAATACAATGAGGTGGACAATATGAAATTTCTACGATTATGGCAAATTGTTGGCACACGTGAAAAACCAGGAATTATCCCGGTCTCACGCTCATCGTGGTGGGCCGGGGTTCGAGATGGACGTTTCCCGAAGCCTTTTAAATTGGGACCGCGAACAACGGTATGGCGTGAGGGCGACATTATTGCCTTAATTGATGGAATGCATCAGGACTCCCTGCGAGGAACGAAAAATGACGTCTCGTGAAGAGCTTCAAAGATGTGAGGTAGAGAAGCACGGTCAAGGGTCATTTCATAGGGACATATGCAGAAGCGGAGGATCGATCAGGAAGATGCTGAGTAAACTTGGAACTAAAACTTTTACTCTTTTTGATTCAGAAGTTTGGAAATTCTTTTTCAATCCAGGAGAGGTTACCGAGGTCCGTATCCCGAAAGTATTGAACCGGGGGACAGTGTCTGGGTATTTTGATGACCATGAGATTTTTTGTAAGGAAGTAAAAAAAGCAGATAAAGAACTAAATCACGATGGAATTTATTTCACCTTACAGGTTATTGATCCCCGTCTCCTGGCAAGAGCTTTCAATAGATTAAAGGTCTCTTCTCTCACAACGTCCGACAATAACGTAATAAGCTATCGATGGTTGCCTGTTGATACTGATCCAGTGAGGCCCGCGGGGATTTCATCTTCCGATTCAGAGTTGCGGGAAGCACTTCAATTACGAGATGAAGTGGCCGTGTGGGCGATGGATCAACTGAAACTCCCATATCCTATTCGAGCCATGTCCGGGAATGGCGGTCATCTGCTATTCCGGCTTCCAGACCTGCACGTAAATGACGAATCAAAGAGAATGATCAAAACAACCCTTGAACGCTTTGCCCGTCAATTTGATAACGAAAAGGTAAACATTGATACCTCGGTATTTAACCCAGGCAGAATCTGGAAACTATATGGGACAAACACACACAAGGGCGATGTATTGCCTGCCGGACCATATCGCGAATCACGGCCACATCGAATGTCGTACATAGAAAATATTGGGGGAACACAGAATGATTAAACCTGCTGCTGACGAAAGCATTGAACGCACGAGGGAGTACACCCGAAAAGAAGAGGGTTGGGAGGGCACTGGGGAAACGGGGAAATTAAATCTCGCCCAGTATTTGGGGCAATACCAAGTTCCATATAAAATAAAAAAGTCAGGAAGCACTATATTGTATGTACTTGATCGTTGCCTCTTTAATTCTGAACATGGGCGGGGCGAATCTGCAATAGGTCAATTAGAAAACGGCGCCCTCTTCTATAAGTGCTTCCATCAATCCTGCAAGAACTACACTTGGAATGATGCGCGAAAATCTATATCGGGAAATACCTCCATTAAAGAGTTCATTGAAGGAGGAAAGGAAGGGGATGATCAGTTGTCGGCGAATGGGCCACAAATAATTGATTGCCTGGAATCATGGAACGCCATCCGCAGCATGGAAATCATCATTGAATGGGTTGTTGATCGGCTAATTCCCAGGAACAGCATCACGCTGGTTTTTGGGAAGGGAGGCATCGGGAAAACGTGGCTCCTCCTTGCCATTGCGCGCTGTATCGGCCTTGGGGATTCATGGCTGGGCTTCCATACGATTCAGGCGTCTGTTTTTTTCATCGACTTTGAGAACCCCGTGGCCGTTCTGAATATCCGAACCAATAAGTTAGGTGAGGCAGAAAATGTTTACTTCTGGAGATCCAATAACCCGGAACTGAAGGCGCCAAGGCTGGACTCGAAAGACTGGAAACTTTACAAGCAGTTACCAGCGGGATCAGTTCTGATATTTGATACCTTGCGTGCGTCCCAAGGTGGCGACGAAAACGCCAGTGATGCGATGGCCCGCGTAATGAACAGGTTAAAGGAACTGCGGGATATGGGCTTCACAGTCATTCTACTGCACCATACGGCGAAAAACTCCGACAAGGTGGCCAAAGGGGATCGACAGCTATAGTTGACCTCGCAGATCACATTCTGGGACTTACATTAGTCCGGAAAAAGAAAGATGGCGAAGATGATGTCATTGAGGATGATGAGTCCAGTAATGATGTACTCTATAAATTCGGCGTCAGGGAGAAGACGAGGTTTGAGCCATACCATGTGTATCTTACCCTAAATCCGGACGTCGGTTTTGAGTTGGCGCCTGATCCCCAGGAAAGCACCTTAAAGGGCATGCGAGACATCCTTCTTGAAGTCGGATCATCGAGCAAGACCAATTTTATCGACAAGTGTTCACGCCTTAATATTGGAAAAAGTAAACTGAGAAAACTTTTTGACATCGGAGTTGATCGCTATTGGAAAGTTGATAAAGGGCCCGAAAAAAATATCCACATTGTAACGGCAATTCAGTTATCCAGTTTTTCACCCCTATATAGTAGTGGAAAACAGGAAAACTGGAATTCAGTTACCCAGGAAAACGATGAACAAAATGATCCGCAAGCTCCCAGCCAGACTGAGTTTTCAAGTTTTCCAAAGGATGGTTTGAAAACTGAAAAACAGGAATATGACATCAATGCAGAGCTACAGGTATTTCAGGATGATCTCAAGGACGATGAAGTTATCGTTGATGTTGATAACGGCCACAAGATAGAGGAGGCACGAAAATGATCTGCCAGGCTTTATCAAGGATAAAGATCAGGGGACATGATGGCGTTGTCCACGAGATACCACCCGGTGAGATTTTTACTCCGCTTTATCCGGAAAAAATTGCGCCATTAGTAGAAAGTGGCAAGGTAAAGATTGTTAGTCCTTCAGAAGAACGGAAGAGAAACCTTGATGCTTGCATGTCCGCAACGATTGTCTCCATACGGGATGAAATCATCCGGGGCGGGAAATGGAGACCTTTCCCGGAAACACATGCAGTTGAGCGAGAGATTGAGAAAATACAGAAGGACATATTTGAGGGTAAAGGTAAATTAATAGATTTTAGAGAAGCGTGCGAGAGATGGGAAAAGGCAGGATGTAAATAATGTCACTTCAGAAAAAATCAATTTACCTTTTAGAACAAGTACAAAAAATATTGGATTCTTATTCCAATAAAATCACGTTGCGACAGTTGTACTATCAACTTGTGGCGAGGCAAATCATTCCGAATCATCAAAGTCAATATGCAAAATTGTCAAGGCTATGCGTAATAGGCAGAGACGAGGGGATACTTAATGAGGAGGATTTTGCTGATCGACTGAGAATGCTTGATAAGCCAGCATCATGGCAAAGCTTGTCGTCTTTCATGGATACTGTCAAGAGATCTTATCGGCGTGATAAATGGCAGAATCAGGAAAGATATATTGAAATTTGGACTGAGAAAGATGCCTTGAGAAGTGTGATTACTCTCGTTACACATTCTTATGGTGTGCCTTTACTTGTAGTTAGAGGGCAGGTTAGTAGAACGGCTATTTACGAAGCATACCGCCGCTATGAAGATAGGATAAACGAAGGCAAAGAATGCCGACTTTATTACTTCGGAGATTATGATCCGAGCGGTATAGGCATATTCAGAAGTCTTGTTGAACGTTTGAGAAATCATAATGACGGAATGGGTGAAAAAATAGAATTTTACCGTCCAGCTTTAACACGGGAGCAAATAGCAGAGCATAGACTCCCTTCTGATCCAGCGAAAAAAACCGATCCTAATTACAAACGCTTTGTTAAAGAGCATGGGGATATTTCTGTTGAACTGGATTCACTTCCACCGGAGATATTAACTGAGCTCATTGAAAGTTGCGTTGAGGCAAATATAGAGCCTGTGATTTTTGAACATGATCGAAAAATTGAGGAGAACGAAATTGAAAGATTACAAAATATCGGAGGTGCTTTATGAGCACAGGTGATGCGACAGATAAGGAAAAATAAGCAGCCAGGGAATTGATGTTAGCTTTATACGAAAGACACAGGCGTCACGATACAATAGTTGAGCAGATCAGGACGGATCAGGGGGGAGTTAATGCCACTAAACAACAGACAGCTAAAGGCCATACCTATTTTAATAGGCTGTGATACCGTTGAAGATGCGGCGCGCAAAACCGGAATTTCAAAAAACACCCTCTATACCTGGATGAAGATAGAAGAGTTTGACCAGGCAGTTTCTTCGGCACGCAAGAAACTACTCGACAAAGCCATGAACAAACTGATGAACGTCTCCATGAAGGCGGTTATTACCCTTGAAAAGTTGCTTGATGCCGAAAGCGAAGCGGTCAGAAGACCAGCGTGATCTTTACCCAAAAAAGTGGAC
>DNUI01000288.1 GCA_003508565.1 Syntrophaceae bacterium | reverse complement strand
CAATTGGGCGATCTTGAAAAAACAGTAGTCGAATTTTCTACTTAGTGCTTCCTGAAGTCAAGCGCCCGGCGATTCTGTTGGATATCCACCATTTCAAACGGTAATCCTTGCACGGTGGGAAGAATTCCCCAATAGAAGGGGAATAATTCCTCAATAGAGCAGCAATATTTCACAGCGGTATTTTAGCAACATACTGTTATTACATTATAATACATTAGGTTCGTTCTGGAATATCTCTTGCAAAATCATAGAGAGATGATGAAAGGAGGTGATGATCAAAAAACAAGGCAATGCTTATGACTGCGGCATGTTTCAAAACATGAAGTAAGAAAAATCGAATCACTAACTCTATTGAAAAATAAGGAGAAAAAATGAAAAAATTATTAACCGTCCTAATCGTCATGATGGCTCTGGTGGTCTTTGGGGCATCTTCTGCAGTAGCGCAAGGAGCGACTGAGGTCAAAGACTTTGCTTGCTGGATAATTCCCGCGGACTCGGGCTTGCCTGACGCATTAACTACCAAAGACAAAACCAAAGCAGTGGAGTCAGCCAGCGGCAACGTGAACTTTACTTGTAAATTTAAATTCGATCCCAAGAAATATCCAGGTTTGATTAAGAAGGCAGTGAAACATGAAGGCTTTCCCTGCGGAACTCAGTTCGGAGTAACTAAAAATACCAGTGCCGTTACTACTCCAGGTGGGCAGGTAACATTGGTATGTAAAATTAAGCCACCAAAGAAATAAAGAAAATTTGCCTAACTATTGTAAGAGGAACGCGGCACTGATTGCCGCGTTTCTTATATGTGCCAACAGCCCTTGCCGTCCATGCTGATTGAAAGATATCTTGCACGCAGAGCATCTGTAAATACGTCCACTATGAATATTCTTTACATCACTTGCAAACGAAAAGGCATTAGAGGTAGCAGCCAAAGTGGAGGCTGTATCATTGAATCACAAAGAATATGTTGTCCAGTGCAGCCCATCCCTTCTTGCTTTTTTTGATGCACGTTTCTGCTCATAATTCTTGATATTCAGATTAATCGTATGTTGACACTTAGAGGTGTACACAGTATTTGCTTCTTCCGGAAATAAACAGCAATACTTGCCATATTTTGTAAAAAAATTACCTTGACATAGGATAAAAGTCACTCTTATACTTTCCCCGCAAAAAGGAAGTTTTTTTATCCATGAAAGAGGGGGCATTAAAGATGCATCATGCGAGGATAGCGAGAATCTTAGTTTTATCGGGACTCCTTATAATCTGGTGTTTAATTCCAATACAAGTTTATTCAGATCAGAAAACTTCGCCTTCGCCAACTATTGTAGAAACTGTAAAGCCTCCTGCGGGGATGCAGCAAACGCCGTCATTTGTTCGTGGAACCGTGATGACCAGTAGTGGGAAAGGGCTGAAAGATATCGAGGTGTCGCTTTTCATGCAGGAGTGCGTTGGCGGCAAATCTAAGCTGATAGGCAAGAAAATGACTGACCCCGCCGGGCACTATGCCTTTATGGTCTTGCCGGATAAGAAGGGGAAAAAATTTAGAGTGACGCTACAATTGCCAAAGCAGTGTTGTTCGGGGTGCTGTATCCTTGTGCCTGCAATGCATACTTTTATCCTTCAAAAAAACATGACAGCCGATTTCAAGATAGAGACGACTCCCCTGTATAGGGCATCACAGGGCGGATCCCTGTTATATTAACAGAGGAGGCCGGGCGGGCAAAACGTCAAAAATATTTATCCTGAAATCCCTCCATGTAAAAAAAGAAATGATTTCGGACAAACAGTCACTAAAGACTGACTACTGCAGGAATGCTGACTTTCAATTGAAAATCATTAAGTGTTGGTAGCGATGAATCTTCTCGCTTGGTAGGTGGAGACAAGGAATGACGCATGTCCTTTTTTCATTAACCACCCTCACTCAGTTCAAATACTAATCAATGCTACAGCCATTCCTTCGAATTCATTGACTTCGGATTGAAAGGTGCGAGGACTTGACAGTGAATTTTCCGTCCCTGTAAAATGTGGGCTGCTTCCTTATTTTTGTAAAAAAGGCAGAGCCGATTGACCCTGCCTTATCCGTTTATTAAGAAAATTTTGACTACTTTCAGCCAAGAGTCTCCAGCGCCTTCTTTGCCTAAGAGTTTATACCTGCCAATATACTTCCATTTTATTCTTATTGCTGTCACCAGACAAGTGCTCTACGCTAAACTGTAAATCAAGAAAATAGGCAAATACCTTATCAGCAAATGTAGTTCTCTTTAGAGACAGGGAGGCATAATTATGAAAAAATGGCGATGCACAGTGTGTGGATACATCCATGAGGGAACTGAACCGCCCGAGCAGTGCCCAAACTGCGGCTCAGCCAGGGAGAAGTTCATAGAGCACAAGGAGGAGGCAGTCACTATCCACCTGCCGTATGGTCAAAAGATATCATACGGCGCCCAGTCCGATATAAACCCGTTTTTCGGCGACTACGCCTCCCTTGCGCCCTTTATCTACAACTTGCCGGTGGGCAAGCGCATCCCGCTCCACAAGCACCCCACGAACGACGAACTCTTTTACATTATCAAAGGACGGTTCCGGTTCAGGGTGGGTGAGAGAACGATCGTGGCCGTGCCGGGCGACTTGGTGCAGGGGAAAATGGATATTCCCCATACGTTCGAGAACATAGGCGATGGACCGGGGGTGTTCCTGTCGGTCAAGGGGCCGAAGCCTGTCAAGACCGAGATGATAGAGGATTAGCAGAGTTAAAACCACAAGCTGCGTAATGTTCTAGAGATAATAATGCCTAAGACCGAGGAAACTAAAAACAAAGGAGTAAAGGTCACCGTTTTGTAAAGGGATATGTGTTGCCATAGACTGGGTAGTCGGAGACGAGCCGGCGGTTGTCGTCTATTTTCAGGGAATGGTCGATTACGCGAAAGCAAAGTAGGTGTTTCCGGGCCTGAATTATAGCTTTGCGGGGATCGAGCAATCGGCGGTAACAATGTTGAAGCTTTCTCTTAACCCGTATCGAACACAGATTAATAAGGAGGAAACGATGAAGAAAACACTATTTGCCCTTTTCATTGTTATGTCTTTTGCAGGCTATTCCCTGGCAGATAAAATGGTAATACAGATGCATCTGGTAACTGATCAGGGTATCGGCAAGAACATTGGCACTATTACTGCCACCGATAGCCAGTATGGCCTTATTCTCATCCCGCAACTAAGCGATCTCTCTCCTGGCATACATGGATTCCATATACATCAGAATCCTGATTGCAGTCATGCCATGAAAGATCGCAAGCAAGTTTCGGCTCTCGCTGCAGGTGGACACTACGACCCCTTTAAAACCGGCAAACATGAAGGGCCATATGGAAAAGGGCACTTGGGGGATCTCGCCGCCCTTTATATAGATGCGGACGGCAAGGCAACACTGCCCGTTGTCGCACCACGGCTGAAAGTCTCAGACCTTAAGGGAAGGTCTTTGATGATTCACGCCGGCGGCGACAATTATTCGGACTATCCCGAGACTCTCGGTGGCGGCGGCGCCCGCGTTGCCTGCGGCGTGATAAAGTGAAACGATGCAATGTCAAAGGACGGGATCAAATTTGAAATTTGCCTCATTGCAGTTAAATTGTTGGGCGTAGAGCCGTCCTCAATATTACCAGAGATTAAGCAGGTAGGTAATGGCTGGATCTTCTTTATCAGAGATCAGGCCAGGGGGTACTTGTTGGTTCCTATCAATTAAAGAGAAAAATTGATAAACCAAAGGGGACAGCGTCTGCATCTATGCATGGTCTGAAGCAGTATACAAAGGCGTCAAATCATTTACTGGTCAGCTCTTTCATATTTACATCATAATATGATCTTGGAAGACCTGGCCCTGTAACCTTTACTGTGGCGTCTAATACTTCAAAATTAAAGTGATAAAAACAAAATCAACTCATTTCGCTGAATTGAGATTGAAGCATGCGCCTTTTTTACACATTATTTCTAATTAGATAAAATACACATGGACCACGAAACGAGCGCGCTTTATAGATAGTGGGCATCCTACCACCTTTCAATGTGGCATTTAACAATACACTGATCTCAGTTTTCTTGATCTCTACATTTCCATTTCTCCATAATTTTTAATACATCTGGTCCACCTGATATATAATTCCCGGAAACCCCAAAGACCTCACAAAACAAAAAAAGAGGTGGACCATGACAACGCAAGAGTCAATAAGGCTGTTCAAAAATTATCTCCAGTCAAACCATAAACAACGGACCATCGACAGTTACGGTTATCTGCTTAGCAGGTTCGGAATGATTTACGCTCAAAGAGCCTTGGATTCCATCGGTTCTGATGAAATCTATACCTTTCTTGAAACGCTAGCACAGGATCTTGCCAAATCTACTCGAAGGCTCCGATATTCGCAGCTAAAAACCTTTTATAATTTCATTATTGACCGTTGCTCGCTGAACATAAAAAATCTATGCAACACATCGTTGCTTAGTAAATCCTATCGAGCGCCAAAACAGATATTGCGTAAGATTCTCGAACGGGAGACGGTGGATGAAATGATCTACGATACAAAAAGGCAGAGGGACAGGTTGCTCTTGGAACTACAGGCACGATGTGGATTGAGGATTGGCGAATTGCTGAAGATCAGAGTGTCGGATGTCTCTGATAGAACCATTACCCTGCGGGAGCCTAAATCAGGCAAAGAGATGGAAATGGCCTACATGCCGGAGAACGTATCAAGAAAGCTGATGGAATATATCAAAGAAAAAGCCCTTCAAGGTGAAGAACGGATATTCCCCATCGGTTATTCGACGGCAAGAGCTCTTATCAGAAAGCTTGGCAAGAAGCTGAATGCGCATGTTTCACCCCATGATCTCCGGAGATACTCGGCCACGTATGCCAGCAGAAATGGCATCCCACGTGAAATAGTATCGAAAGTAATCTTGAGGCACCGGGATTTGAAAACGACGCAGGTCTACCTTGGTAAAATCAGTGATTCTGAGGCAATCCGATGGATGGACATCCTGCATGGAAAATAGGATTGTCAACAATTACCGCTTGAAACCGCGAGGTCTTTGGGGTAATTTTTATTTACAGCAAAAGACTTTTTATGATTCTTCACGATGTACAATGCTATGTTGCTTCCTGAAATGTTGTTTTTTGAATTTCCATTTTGCTACCATATTTCAATCGGTAATCTTTGAACCCGCTTGTTATGGTTTCATTTACATGCATGATCGCTTGTCTTATGCTTCAGAAAGTTCTTGTCAAATTTATTTCGCACCATATCACATGAATTGAGGCCGCCTTCGAGGTAAAAAAACACCATATGATCGATTGATCATTGCAATGATATTTGTGGCCTTATTAAACCGTCACTGTGTTGTGCGATGCTTGTCCCGACTCCAAGAAAAAGGTCAACTATTTTATTCATGGCGCAGTGCTTCAATCGGGTCCATGCGTGCAGCTTTGAGTGCAGGAAAGTAGCCAAAGACGACGCCGACCGCTGCCGAAAACAAGAAGGCAATGACGACGATGCCTGCATTGAAAACGAAGGGGACATGCAATACTGCGGCCAGCCATACGGAACCGGCAAGAGCCAGCACAATTCCGATTAAACCGCCGAAAGAAGAAAGTACCACTGCTTCCACCAGAAATTGCATGAGCACCTCGCTCTCGAGAGCGCCGATGGCGAGGCGGATGCCGATCTCACGGGTGCGTTCGGTCACCGATACCAGCATGATGTTCATGATGCCAATCCCGCCAACCAGAAGGCTGACAGCCGCTACGGCACTCAGCAAAGCCGTAAGCGTTTGTGTGGTCCCCGTAAGCATATTGGCGATCTCTTTCATGTCCATCACATTGAAGTTATCGTCATCACTTGGTGATAGATGACGCCTCTCCCGCATCAACAACCGAATATTTTGCTGGGCCTTTTCAGTCGGCGCGCCCTGTTGGACCGAGATCTGAATGAGACCAACGTCCTGATTCCCCGCAATACGCCGCTGATAGGTACTCAATGGAATCACAACAATATCATCCTGATCCATGCCCATGGTGCTCTGTCCCTTTCCCTCCAATATACCGATAATCTCGCATGAGAGCTTTTGCAGCCGGATCTTTTCCCCCATGGATCCCTGCCCGCCGAAGAGCTTCTTGCGCACCGTTTCACCCACAATGCAGACGGCCGCACCGGTACGCAACTCGCTGTCGCTGAACCGACGGCCCGATTTGATGGACCTGTTTGTTACCCTGAAATATTGGTTATCGCTTCCTGTTACCTGAGTTGACCAGTTTTGATTGCCGAATACAGCTTGGATGCTCTGGGACGAAACTGGCGCCACCGCAGCCAACGAACTGACGTCCCTGGCAATGGCATCGGCGTCGGATTGTTTAAAAGGAATGTTGCCGGTAGACTGGCCCGGTCCCAACCGTTTCCCAGGAGTGACGATGAGAAGGTTACTGCCCATGCTTGCAATCTGCTGCTTGACCTGTGCGGTGGCACCCCCGCCGATGGTCACCATGGTAATAACAGCGGCAACGCCAATGACAATGCCAAGGATTGTCAGGACCGAGCGCATCACATTGCGCCTGAGCTCACGCAAGGCCAGGAGTACGGTGTTCCACAGCATTATGGTTCCCTCCCGTTTTGTTTATCTGATTCAACCAAACCATCTAAAAAGCGGATGATGCGCTTCGCATAGGCCGCCATATCCGGTTCATGAGTGACTATGACGATGGTGACCCTCTGGTCGCGATTTAGCCCTGTGAGTATGTCCATAATTTCACGACTTCGGGCCGAATCTAAGTTACCCGTGGGCTCATCCGCAAATAATACCGCAGGCTCTGTCACGATAGCGCGTGCAATGGCGACACGCTGCTGTTGACCTCCAGAAAGCTCACCGGGTGTATGAGACTCCCATCCTTTGAGACCCACGGTCTCCAAGGCCTGGAGAGCACGTGTGCGCCGCTCGCTGGCAGCGGCGCCGCGATAAATCAAGGGGAGCTCCACGTTCTCCAGTGCTGAGGTGCGATTTAATAAATTAAAGCCCTGAAAGACAAAGCCAAGGTAGAATCGGCGCAATTTCGTTCGCTGTGTACGGGTTATTTCGTTCACTTCGATACCTTTGAACTTATAAACTCCCTCTGTTGGCGTATCCAGACAGCCGAGGATGTTCATACAGGTGGATTTTCCCGAACCGCTTGGTCCCATTACTGCCACAAATTCTCCTTCGTCGATGCAAAGATTAACGCCGCGCAATGCATGCATGGCCGCCTGGCCGGTACCGTAAACTTTCGTCACGCCCTGCAGCTCTATCAGAGGTTGGTTATCCATTTGGCGAACGGCATTCATTTTTATTTCACCACACTGACGGTATCCACCAC
>DNUI01000116.1 GCA_003508565.1 Syntrophaceae bacterium | reverse complement strand
AATTTTCCGTCCTTCGTGGTTACCTCCGGAGGATCGCGGTGGAGGCCGGAGGTCTTTTGAACACTTAGTCTGGTTTTATATCTCTGTGCAAACATGAAAAAACCTTCGTGTAGTGGTGACGTAACCGTTCACTCTGGAAATTATGATCATAGTCGACTGCCGCAAAAAGAAATTCCCCTTCCATGAAGGTTTTGTTTTCCTTTTCCATCTTCAGGCGACAATGAAAAGAAGAATCGCTTTGGCTGAGAAGATTTCCGGAGAGGAAGTATTCTCCGTCCACACCTTTTCCCGCGGGGAAACTGCAGTGAATTATTTTTATCAGAAAAACGTGTCTGGTAAAACCCGTGAGATAACGGATGTGGTAAGCGCCTAACTGAGCAAGCGATTCCAGGCCAATATAGAAAGGGACATCGGAAAACGATCGAGCACCGGCAATATGAGATGTACTGACTTCCACAACACTGTCCAGCATCACAAAACCGTGTAATCCGGTATTAATGACAATTTCCGCCATCATTTCCTTATAACCAGAACGCTGTTCTGTCCGCCAAAACCGAAATTTTCTATGACGCACGTGCCGAAAGAAGAGTTTTCCCCGTTCCGGATGAAATTGATATCCTCGTGGCAGGGCTCCTCAAGGTTTCTGATTTCAGGAAGGTAATTCTCCCGCATGCATAGCAAAGAAATCGCAAGTTCTAATGCCCCACAGGCAGATGAGGTGTGGCCGATCCAGGACTTCAGGGCAATAACCCGCGGTGTGCATCCCGCATAAATATCTTCAATAAGGGTGGCCTCCCTTGCGTCGTTGAGAAGGGTTCCTGTTCCGTGTGTCGAAATCACGTCGATCTGAGAGGGGGACATTTCCGCCTCCCGTAATGCGGCTGTCACCGCGATCCTTCCCCACTTTCCATCTCTTTCCGGGGCCGTCATGGTATATGCATCCAGAGAACTTGCGTAGCCGCAGATTTCACCGTAAATAGTCGCTCCTCTTTCCCTCGCCTTTTCCAATGTTTCCAAAAGAAAGAAACTCCCCCCCTCCCCGGGCACAAAACCCCTTCGGTTGCTATCAAAGGGCCGACTTGCCTTATCGGGATCACTGTTCCCGGCATAGAGGGCTCCCGCCTTCTTGTACGCCAGGATCCCTCCGTGACTCAGGCGTGAATCCCCCCCTCCGGCAATGGCGGAATCGAGATGTCCTGCTTTTATTTTTCGAAAAGCCTCTCCTACGGCTTGCAGGGATGCCGAACAGGCGGTTGATACCGTAAGATTCTCTCCATGGACACCTGCAAGCTTTGCGATGATGGAAGCTGCCGTGTTCGGGAGAAATTTCAGGATCCATAAAGCCTGAAGGTCTTCCCGGTCAATATTTCCCTCCTTGATCTCAGGGAATTCCCCACCGATATCGAGGTTTGGGCCCGTACCTACAAAAAGCCCCGCTTCTGCCAGGTCCTCCTTTTTGTAGCCGGAATATTGTATTGCCGACATTGCGGCTGCAACGGCAAACTTGGCACCCCGGCTAAGGTAACGGCCGTCCTTGAAACGACCCGTGTAATCCCGGATATTGAAGTTCGCCACAGGCGCGGTGACGACGTCGCTATCAAAGACAGGCCTCTCAAAATTAACTTTTCTCTCTTTGAGGTTTTTTACTATCTCTCCGTCATTATCGCCGAGAGAGGAAATGACCCCCATAGAGGTTATGACGACCCTGCGCTTCATTTACATTTCCCTGTAGATTTCGTTAAAATCCTTTCGTGTAATGTGATCCGGTTCTTCATCGGGATAGCCCGTGGTAATAAAGCACTTGATTTCTACCCCCTTCAGAGGGAAAATAATTTCCGGCTCTTCGATAAAGATCAGAGGGGCAGTAAGTATGCAGGAGCCGAGACCGAGCTCTTCCCCCTTTAAAAGATATCCCTTCAGGGCCAGTCCCACCGCGATATCCACGTCTCTGTGTTTTTTGTGTCCCTGTTCCCTCATGCCGGCCCGGAAGAGCCTTTCTGAGAGGCTGACGAACGTCGAGGTTGTTCCCACTGCAAAGAGGACGGGAGCGAGGAACATAAACTCCGAAAACCGGAAGTAGGCATTTACCCAGTTTTTCAATCTTTTGGAACTGGGAGCATTCTTAATAGCCTCCAGTAAACTCTCCCGTCCATGTTCCATCGCCTGGTGCAGCTGCTCCTTTAATTCGGGGGAGAGTATACGAATGAATCGCACCGGCTGGCTGTTTGTCGGGGAGGGTGCTTTCATTGCCGACAGGATCATTTTTTTAATCCACTCCTCCGGCGGCGTATCCTTCGTATATTTCCGGATGCTTTTCCTTCCCTGGATGAGTTTGTCCAGCGGCGTTTCGATCAAGACTTACGCTCCCTTTGACTGATTCGTAATGTAGCTGACCAGGTCTTTGACTTTCAATTGAGGACCTTCGCTGATGTGCGTGATGATTTCGGCTATCCTGCCATTGGTAAGGTGAGGATATTTCCCGGCAATATAAGGGGCATTATCCATTCCTTTCTGCGTTGCTTCAGTCAAATAAAGCCGGAACCGTGTCAGAAAAATATCTTCATCCTTAACGGCAATTTTAAAGCGGCTGTTTATGGCGACCGCAAGTTCCAGAAGATCGATAGATTCGGCACCCAGTTCCTTTATCAGGTAAGTATCCGGTGTAATAGGATCGTCCTCAAGATCAAGAAGCTCCATGATAATTTTTTTTATTTCTCCTAAAGTGTCCATCTGTGCCCCAACATTGTTAAAATTATTTCATTTAAACAAAATGATGTCATTTCGAGCGCAGCGAGAAATCTTTTAGGTTCCCTCTGGGATTTACCCTGATTGATAACGAAAGTGTCGGGACAAGGATTTCTCAGTCACTTCGTTCCTTCGAAATGACATTAATGCGTTTCAATTTATGTCATTTTCTGTGCGTTAGCCCTCCGTCCATGGTGATTACCGTGGCGTTCAGGCTCGCGGCACTGTCAGAAAGAAGGAAAAGAATAGTTTCTGCGATCTCTTTTTGTGTTACCGCTCTTTTTATCGGCACAGTCTGGAGAACTTTCCCTTCTTGTTCCTCAATATATACCCTCCCCCTGCCCGCTTCGACATATCCGGGACGCAGAATTACCGTGGTGATGCCCCGACCTCCCATTTCCAGTCCCATAGTACGGTAAAGGGCTTCCGAAGCAAGTTTGCCGGCGGCATACAATCCCTGTCCCGGATTGGGTCTTTGGGCGGCCGTGGAAGATACGAACACGAGCCTTCCTTTCCGTTTCTTCAACATTGTCCTCCCGACCGTTTTTAAAATCTCCGCGCGAAAGGAGATGTTTTCCATGCAATAGCGATACACTTCTGCCTCATCTGCCTGCGCAATGAGACTCTCATAGTTTCCCTGGGCAAAATCAACCAGGAAATCAAGATCGCTGCCAACATGAGTGAAGAGCGCTTGCAGAGAATCACGGTCACCGAGGTTTAAATACCCGACGTCGTAGTTCTTTTCGTACTGCGGCAAAGCGTGTCTGATTCTGTGTAGTCCTTCGTTGCTCCTGTAAGTCAGGATCGGAAAAAGAGAGGACTTGATCATGGATACCGCCAGAGCGAGGGCAAGTTCGCAGGTCCCCCCCAGAAGCAAACCGCGGGTTCCGGAAAAGGTAATGTTCATATCGTTATCTTTATAAATCCCCTGACCCCTGTTTTCTTAATACTCCCGTAACTAACTTTCTGGCTCCTGTGTAAATGAGGCAGTTCAATCCACCCTTCTGTCTCTCGATGCGAAACGGGTAGTGGCCGGGGGTGAGAAATTCTCTAAATCGAAAATTTTCCAGCGTGACACACTCTCCCGGGATGCCTGCCTCTTCTGCCGCGTGCAGGAAGGCATGGACGATCAGGCTTCCCGGAACGACGGGATACCCGGGGAAATGGTCCCTGTAAATGCCGTCATCGGGATGAAAATGGAAGACGCCCTCCCAGGTATCCCTCGCGGATTCTTCGATTATTGTGTGTATCTTGTTGGTCATTATTATTTTCGATTTTCTCCCCTTAAGGTGCAAAAAGGGTTCAAGGATTCAAGGGTTCAAAGGGTTCAAGTCTTTGTTTCATAATGATTATATAAGAACTTCGAGCATCATTTAATCATAACACTCGAATCCTTGAATCCTTGACCCCTGGAATCCTATGCTTTTTTCATTCGGTGACAACCAGGGTCGATTCATATACGGCATCACAAAGCTGATCAATCTCCTCTTTTGAAATACTGAGCGGCGGCATGAGTACTATGACGTCTCCTAAAGGGCGGATAATCACTTTCCTCTTTCTCGCCTCCATGATGACGTTATGACCGATTCTCTTTTCCGGTGGATACAATTGCTTTGTTTTTCTATCCGCAACAAGTTCTATGCCTACCATAAATCCACACTGGCGCACCTCGCCTACATGGGCCAGATCCTTAAGTTTGTTTAATCGTTCTTTCAAATGGGCGATTTTCTCTTGGAGATTATCCAGGGTACGCTCCTCTTGAAATACCTCGAGGTTGGCGACGGCTACCGCGCAGGCTAAAGGATTTCCCGTAAAGGTATGCCCATGGAAAAAAGTTTTAAACTCTTCGAACTCTCCCAGAAATCCCTCATAGATCTCTTCCGTTGTGAGCGTTGCCGCAAGGGGCAGGTATCCTCCTGAGATGCCCTTGGCAAGGGCCATCATATCCGGCACCACATGTTCGTGTTCACAGGCGAACATCTTCCCCGTTTTGCCGAATCCCACGGCCACTTCATCGGCGATCATGAAGACTTTGTATCGGGTGCAGAGTTCTCTTACTTTCTTCAGGTATCCCGGGGGCTGGATAAGGATTCCCCCTGCCCCCTGGACCATGGGCTCGATTACGAGGGCGGCAATCTCCCGGTTGTGACCCTTCATGGTTTCTTCCAGCGGTGACAGGCAATGCAAATTGCAGGATGGGTGTGACTTCCCGAAGGTGCAGCGGTAACAGTAGGGCGCTTCGACTCTGTATGAGGGGAAGAGCAGATCCTTGTACATGGAGTGGAAAAGATCTATGCCCCCTATACTTACAGACCCTATGGTATCTCCATGATAGGCATTGGAGAGGCGAATGAATTTTTTCTTGTTGCGATTACCCGTCGGCGCCTGCTGGTGGTACTGAAAGGCCATCTTCAGGGCGATTTCATTGGCGGTGGAACCGTTATCGGAATAGAAAACTTTTGTTAATCCCTGGGGGGCAATCTCTATTAATTTCTTCGCCAGTTTGATGGCAGGCACGTTGGAGAGCCCCAGCAGGGTAGAGTGGGCGATCTTGTCTATCTGTTCCTTCAGGGCGCGGTCCAGTTTTTCCTTCCTGTGCCCGTGCACATTTGTCCACAGAGAAGAAATGCCGTCAATATAACGGTTGCCTTCGATGTCTTTGACAATGCATCCCGTCCCTTCTTCAATGATCAGCGGTTTATCCTGCAGATAACCCCTCATCTGGGTGAAGGGATGCCAGATATATTTCTTATCATCGTGTTCAAGTTCGCGTTGATGTTCGTGTGTCATGGTACCCAGACCTCACTTGTTCAATAGAGTTACGTCTCCCGATATTATCCTCTCTACCGTTCCGTCCTGCTCTCTGAGAATCAGGAAACCGTCCTTATCAATATCGAGAACCTCTCCGGTTCGTATCCGTTCGATCAGGTCCACACTGATTCGCCGTCCGATAATGCCGGCAAGGTGCTTCCATCGCTTCATGACAGGTTCAAAGCCCTTGGTCATGAATGTGGTATAATAAATTTCCAGCCACTCCAGATACGCCCGCAGGAGGGCATTTCTCGGAAGCGGGTTTCCTGTTTCCATGAGCACAGAGGTTGCTGTGTTCTCAATATCGGAGGGAAGGCTTTTGCGGGACGTATTCACATTGATGCCGACACCGATAACGACATAATCGATTCTTTCCATTTCTGTACTGATTTCCGTGAGAATTCCGGCGATCTTCCTGCCGTTGACGATGATGTCATTGGGCCATTTGATGCTCAAGGCGAGGGAAGTCATGGAAATCAAGGCTTCCGCCACCGCCACCGATGCCATCAACGTGAGTTTGGGCGCTTCATTCGGTGGGATGGAAGGCCTCAAAATGATCGAGGTATAGATGCCCTCCCCGGAAGGAGAAAACCATCTCCTTCCTCTCCGGCCTCTCCCTCTCGTCTGTTCCTCGGCGACAATCAGTGTTCCTTCAGGGGCGCCCTCACTTGCGAATAATTTTGCCCTCGTATTGGTGGAATCTGTGTGTCTGAAATAATGAATACCCCTCTTTCCGAACACAGAGGTGCTCAATCCCTCCTGAATTTCATTGACGAGGAGCAGGTCGGACGACTGCCGTAAGAGATATCCCTTCTTCTGAGAAGATTCGATCACGTAGCCTTCTTCCCTCAGGGTGCGGATGTGTTTCCAGATGGCCGACCGGGAAATGGTCATTCTGTGAGCCAGAGACTCCCCTGAGATCCAGGTTCCCTTCCCTTCCTTAAGATACGCGAGTAAGTGCTGCTTCGTGGACATGCCGTTGCCCATAGCACCAAGCGGCGCAATTGTCAACCCAAATTATATTTATGGTTGACTTATATTACCC
This sequence comes from Syntrophaceae bacterium, assembly GCA_003508565.1. Classification (GTDB taxonomy): domain Bacteria; phylum Desulfobacterota; class Syntrophia; order Syntrophales; family UBA2185; genus UBA2185. Next base: position 1,486 of record DNUI01000116.1, on the reverse strand, counting down.
TCTTTGATAAGGGGCAGGCATACAACAGAGGGACATGCACAATGCCCGTTCTCACCGAAAGGAAAATAATGATGTTTAACAAGAATCTTATTGAAATAACTGAGAAAATTCTACGTGACAAGGATGCAATTTCCTACGACGATGCCTGTGAGCTTGCACACCTTCCCGAGGATGAAACCATCGATGTGCTCTTCTGTGCCCACACAATTAAAAAGAGATATGAGAAACAAGGAGTTATTCTGTGTTCCATCATCAATGCCAAATCGGGTTTTTGCTCTGAGGACTGCGCGTTCTGCGCCCAATCGTCCCACCATACCACGGAGATCAAAACCTATGACTTATTAGACGAAACGCAGATTTTGGAAAACGCGCTGCAACTAAAAAAAGAAGGAGCCACGCGGTATTCCATGGTCACCAGCGGCTTACGGCTTACGGAGAAAGAGATCGATGCCATATGCCGCTCTGCGGAGGCGATTGTCGCGAAAACAAACCTTACGGTGTGCACGTCTCTCGGGACGCTTACCGCTTCCAGGGCCGAGAAGCTGAAAGAAGGGGGGGTTTCTGTGTATCATCATAACCTGGAAACGGCCCGGAGTTTTTTCGATCAGGTGTGCACCACCCATGACTACGACGAGGATATCAACACGGTGAAACTCGCCAAGGCATCAGGGCTGAAGGCATGTTCCGGGGGCATTTTGGGCCTCGGAGAAACCTGGGAGCAGCGGGTAGAGATGGCCTTCACCCTCAAAGAACTGGATGTGGACGGCATCCCCATCAATTTTCTCAACCCCATCCCGGGTACAAAGATGCAGGATCGGCCCCTCCTTTCCCCCATGGAGGCGCTGAAGTGTATCGCCCTCTTCAGATTCATCAATCCGGACAAAAATATTCTCATCTGCGGCGGACGGGAAGTGACCCTCCGGGATTATCAATCATGGCTCATGCTGGCCGGCGCGAACGGGTTCATGATCGGCAATTACCTGACCACGCAGGGGAGAACGATACAATCGGATTTGGACATGTTGAAAGAGTATCCCTCCAAGTAGACAGGCAAGGTGCCTCTCCTTCGTACCTCTTTGCTCAAGGGGGGAATAGTCGAAATGGCATAGTAGTGGTGTATGGGGAACGTGTTCTCTGCGTGGTAAAAAATCAAGATCTCATGGCTCGGTGTGTCTTTTTTAACACACTTCCCCATATCCGGTAAGGGTTGGGAAATGTATTCCCTTTGTCATTTCGACCGGAGGGAGAAGTTGTATAACCTATTGATAATACATAACATTTCCACATCGTGTTGCTCCTCGCAATGACATGAAAGGGAATGTCTCCCCGTTCGCGCAGGTGTCGCTATTCTTTCTTGGTAAATAATTTGTTTGGCGATTTAATCTTTGCTATCAATAAGTTACGTATGTTGCAGCGTGCGTGTCGCCTTTTTATACCGTCTTTGGTACAGTTGTTGCTCTCCAAATATGACAAACCGGGGGCGATG
>DNUI01000033.1 GCA_003508565.1 Syntrophaceae bacterium | reverse complement strand
TACCTGCCGAAAGAAAACGAATACCCTAACCGACAACGGAAGCCATCTTGAAGATCGGGAGGTACATGCAAATGATCATTCCTCCCACAATCACCCCGAGAAAAATCATCATAAAAGGTTCAAGCATTGCCGTCAGGGCGCCCACTGCCACGTCTACCTCATCATCATAAAAATCTGCAATCTTCGCCAGCATCGAATCAAGGGCACCTGTTGCTTCACCAACTGCTATCATCTGTACCACCATGGGAGGAAAAACGTCAGTTTCCGAAAGGGGTTCAGCAATGGTTCTCCCCTCGCTGATACTTTGCCTCGTTTTCATTATAGCATTTTCAACAACAACATTCCCCGCCGTTTTACTCACAATGCTGAGACCCTCAAGAATGGGAACACCGCTGCCCAGCATCGTGGAAAGAGTGCGGGTAAATTTTGCCACAGCAACCTTCTTAAGTAGTGGTCCGAATACGGGCGCCTTCAATATCAGAGCGTCAATAACAAGTCTCCCCTTCTCCGTGCGGTAATACCTGCGAAAGAGAAAAACAACGGCAGCAGCACCAATAATCATATAAAGGAAATAACTTTGCGTAAACTCGCTCAGATTGACAAGAAATTGCGTGGGACCCGGCAATTGACCGCCCATGCCTTCGAACAACTTCTTGAACACGGGTATAACATACACGAGTAATAAAGCAACGACAGCTACGGCAACAAAGAGAACAATGGTAGGGTAGGTCATGGCACCCTTGACTCTGCTTTTTAATTTCATCGCCTTTTCCATGTAACTGGAAAGACGATTGAGTATAACATCGAGAATACCTCCACTCTCCCCTGCAGCAACAAGATTGACAAAAAGCTCATCAAAGACCTTGGGGTGCTTTTTCAAGGCATCATGCAACGTAGAGCCACCTTCAATATCTTCCTTCACGGTTGTAATGATTTTCGCAAAAGTCTTGTTCTGCTCCTGTTGGGCCAGCAGGTCGAGACATTGGATGAGGGGAAGACCCGCATTAATCATGGTAGAAAATATGCGAGCAAAAACAACAACATCCTTGTCCTTAACTTTCTGCTTGAGAAAAGGCAGATATTCCAGAAGATCTTTAGGCTTTTTCTTTACAACAATCGATTTTAAACCCTGCCGACGAAGAAGCCCCCTTACCGCAGCCTCATCAGCACCATCCATTTCTCCTTTTTTTAACTCACCCCTTTTTGTCTCTGCTTCCCATACAAATACTGCCATACACGACATCCCCCCTTCATACCATTACACTTTTCCCCACACCCTTAATATATCATAGAGGACAATTCCCGCTGCCACCGAAACATTCAGCGAATCTATCTTGCCCACTATAGGAACGGAAATAAGAAAATCACATTTTTTTTTAATGAGTGGCCTCATTCCCCGGCCCTCGCTCCCCATTACAAGAACGATGTGGCCTTTATAATCAAAGGTGTTCACTTTATTGATAGATGCAGGGTCAGTACCATATATCCAGAACCCTTTTTCTTTTAAATATTCAATAGTATTAGCCAGGTTAACTACCCTGGCTATGGGCGTATGACACACAGCCCCGGCAGACCCCTTCATCACAGCCGCGGTGATAGCTGCCGAACGATTTTCAGGTATAATAACACCATTCACACCGCAACAATGAGCCGTTCTTATCAGGGAACCAAGATTTTGAGGATCTGTAATACTATCGAGAATAAGAATTAAATTATTATTGAAATCGACATGACGATTTGCAATTACGTCATCTACTGAAACATACGCAAACGTCTCTCGAAAACCAATAACTCCCTGATGATTTTTTTGACCTGCCTGCCTATCTAAATAGCCCCTTTCCCTGAATTCTACCGGAATATCATTTTGTTTCGAAAGATTAAGGATTCTCTGTAGGGTCTCTCCTCCTCTTCCTTTGGCAATAACAATTTTATTGATCATCCCATTCTGGCTCTTAAGAGCTTCCAAAAGGGAATTCATGCCGAAAATTACCTGCACACCTTCGCTCCACTCATCACGGTAGCGTCAACAACGGACGAAAAAATCTTTTTTAGGTACTATCGAAGACTATTCCAAAATTCGATACAGAATATGACAATGAGCTTTTGTAATAAAATTACTGTGATGTTATACTACTTCCTTTCTTATTGCAAGACCTTCGGTAATCTCCTTCACAATCTCCTGAACCTTCTGAACCGGGTCTTTTGCGTTCCTGATGGGTCTCCCTACAACGATATAATCAGCACCCCGCGCTATGGCACTTCTCACTGTAGAAATTCTTTTTTGATCATCATCTGTTTCAACGGTGTCTCTAATGCCAGGCGTCACAACAATAAAATCAGAACCGCAGGCTTTCCGAATATTATCAATATCGTGGGCCGACGCCACAACACCCGACATACCGGACTCTTGCGCTATTCTCGCCAACCGCAACGCCAGTTCACTTGTTTGGCAGTTAAATCCCATCTGCGTAAGGTCCTCGTTGTTCAAACTTGTCAATACGGTAACGGCGAGAATTATGGGCATGGATAGTCTCCTTTCCCGCACTACCCTCTGCACAGCGGTTACTGTTTTCTCCATCATCTCCTTTCCGCCAAGGGCATGAACATTGAACATGAATACCTCCTGTTCCACAGCCCCGGTGGCGGCTCTCGCCACTGTATGCGGAATGTCATGAAATTTTAGATCAAGAAAGATTTTTTTACCTCTCTCTTTTATCATTTTAAGAATGAAAGGCCCATAACGGGTAAAGGATTCCTTGCCGACTTTAAATATTTCTATGTGCTCTCCGAGACGCTCAACCCATGAGATTGCTTCCTCTATACCCTCTCCGA
>DNUI01000112.1 GCA_003508565.1 Syntrophaceae bacterium | reverse complement strand
CATACGCCAATAGTGCCGTGGTCGTGGGCATTCGCGTGGAGGATTATCAGGATATCATTCCCCGTCCCTTGAGCGGCCTTATCTTTCGGCGGCATTGGGAAGAAAAGGCTTTCATCCTGGGTGGAGAAAATTATCATGCCCCGGCCCAGGGGCTTGTTGATTTTTTAAGGGATAGAGAGGGCGCCATACCCAATCCGACAAGTTTTTCTCCTGGCGTAAAACCGGCGCGATTGCGTGACGCGCTTCCCCCATACGCGGTTGACGCGTTGAAACGGGGAATACGCGAATTTGACAGGAAAATGCGGGGGTTCATTATGGCGGAAGCCATTCTGATTGGTGTGGAAACCAGAACCTCATCACCGGTGAGGATTGTAAGAGGCCCGGACGGTCAGAGTGTCTCTGTTGCCGGGCTCTATCCCTGCGGGGAAGGGGCCGGGTACGCCGGAGGTATCATCAGTTCCGCTTTGGATGGGATCAGGATTGCAGAGGCAATAATTTCTTAATGGCAAATGATACAAAGCGGCACGAAATGTGCATTTCCTTTACGACAGGGTGTTCAGATGAATACCGTTATCATATAAAGTTGATGAAAGAATTTGATTCCTGCTCCCAAGGTATCTGCTATGGAAGACGAACAGAAAACAAAAGAACAGCTGATAAGTGATTTACAGGTACTGCGAGTAAAAATTGCTGAGCTGGAAAAATCGCAAAGCGAGCTCATGCAGGCCGAAAAAGCGTTTTCGCAAAGCCTCGAAAAATATAAAAATGCGATTGGATTTATTATTAATGTTTTGGCGCTCGCGGTTGAAGTAAAAGATCCCTATATCGCCGGACATCAAAAAAGAGTAACAGACCTTGCCCGAGCTATTGCTGTGCAGATGAAATTACCTGCGGACGTCATTAGCGGCATCCATATGGCGGGCTTAATTCATGATATAGGCAAGATATCCGTGCCGGTGGAAATACTTGGGAAGCCCGGGATTCTCAGTGATGCTGAATACGGCATAGTAAAGAACCATCCGGAAAGGGGTTATCAGATATTGAAGGACATCGATTTTATCAGTCCCGTTGCACTGATAATCCATCAGCATCATGAGCGTATGAACGGCACCGGTTATCCTCAAGGTCTAAAAGGAGAAGAAATCCTCCCCGGGGCGAAGATCCTGGCGATAGCCGATGTGGTGGAGGCCATATGTACGCATCGGCCCTACAGGCAGGCCATGGGGGTCGAGAGGGCGTTGAAGGAAATATCTGAACACAGAGGCGTTCTCTATGATCCGCAAGCGGTGGATGTGTGTCTCATGCTTTTTAGAGAGAGAGGTTTCAGTTTTAAACCCTGTTGAAAATGATGGTGAGAGGAACTGTGTTTTTTGGGTTTTGTTACTTCTGGACCATGCCATCAAGGATGATATCGGGACCTTTGCGCAAAACCTTTCTGTAGGCAATGCGAAGGGTTTCATCAATCGTATTGATTCCGAGGTCTCCGACCGCTTCAATCCCTTTGCCCAGAATCTTCGGTGCGATGACAATCACCACCCTGTCAGGCAGATTTTCATTCAACATGGACGTGATGATAGCAGATCCTCCCTCAATGAGAATCGAGGAGATAGATCTTTTTCCCAGTTCGGCAAAAAGTTTCTTCAGATCGACGTGGTGATCCGTATCATCTCCAATGACCAGTGTCTCAATGCCGATACGTTTCAGCCGGGCAACTTTTGCCGGGTTGGCATTCTTTGTCGTTGCGATGATGGTCTTCGCACCGGCCTGATTCTTCAAAACCTGCGCCTCGATGGGTATACGCAACGAGGAATCGACGATGACCCTGAGGGGATTTCTTCCCCTGACAAGTCGCACGGTAAGTTCTGGGTTATCCTGAATCAGCGTGTTGATGCCGATAAGCACGGCATCGTGAGAACTCCTGAGTCTATGGGCAAGCTTGAGCGATACATCGGAACTGATCCACCGTGAGTGCCCCGAGGCAGCGGCGATCCGCCCGTCGATGGTCTGGGCAAACTTGAGGGTGATAAAGGGAATCCCCGTCTTGATAAATTTGAAAAATCTCTCATTCAATTGAGTGCATTCTTCTTTGAGAACTCCAACGGTCGTCTCTATACCGTGTCGCTGAAGGATATCGATCCCTTTTCCGGAGACCAGCGGGTTGGGATCTGCGGTACCGATGACCACTCTTGCCGGTTTTTGTGCGATAAGACATTCACAACACGGGGGCGTCTTCCCGTAATGGGTGCAGGGTTCGAGGCTTACGTATATGGTTGCGCCCTTCATCGATTCCGAAGCGCAATTGATCGCGTTGATTTCGGCGTGGTTGCCTCCGAACATTTGATGATATCCCTCACCGATAATACGGCCTTCCTTCACGATAACGGCGCCCACCATGGGGTTGGGACTCACCCATGCTTCCCCTTTTCGCGCGAGCCTGAGGGCCCGTCTCATATAGAATTCATCATTCACGGCATATTTTTCCTTCTATAGATTTTCCGCATTTTATATCATTCCTATGGGATATGTAAAGAAACCTCTTGCAGGAGGCATGTCAAATATATTTCAATCACAGGTAAAGTTTTCATAGATATTTGGTTTTCGGAAGGCAACGCCTTTATGTGAAACATAAAAAGATGATGGGGTCAAATCTTTACTCTTGACATTTCATTTTATCCGTGCATAGTAGCTCTCCATGACACGTCCTCT
>DNUI01000046.1:11297-21705 GCA_003508565.1 Syntrophaceae bacterium | reverse complement strand
TTTTGCCGATCTCATAAGATTCACAGAGAAACTAAGTAAATTAGCCATGGAAAATGTTGTGTAATAAACAGGCCAGTAGCTCTAATGGATAGAGCGCCGGACTCCAAATCCGGATGCTGGGGGTTCGAGTCCCTCCTGGCCTGCCATTTTATTTCAATGAGACTTGGCCTGTTTCAAGGCGAAGTCGCAATGAAAAATCTGTAGTTGCATGGATCGTTATCGAGTGAAACATGGTAAAGGGTCTTAGGTTTAATGTTGAGGGATTGCATTAATGGACAGGATAAAAGTAATTACTGAAAAAATTATACGGTTTTTAAAAGAAGCAAAAGTTGAATTGAAAAAAGTGACATGGCCGACCCCCAGGCAAACTCTTGCCTCCACGTCTGTAGTAATTATTGTTGTAATAATTGTCTCCATATATCTAGGGATCGTAGATTTTGGAGTGGCAAAAGCAATAAGGCTGGTTTTGGGTTAAAATAAATGGCGTTTAAATGGTATGTCGTTCATACGTATTCGGGATTTGAGAACAGGGTTAAACTCTCTCTTCAGGAAAGAATCGATGCAGCGGGGATGCAGAATTACTTTTCCGATATTCTTATTCCTGAAGAGGATATTGTTGAACTGGTATCAGGAGAGAAGAAGACATCCAAAAGAAAGTTTTTCCCAGGTTACATTCTCGTCAGAATGGAGATGAATGACGATACGTGGCATATTGTCAAAGGTACGCCGAAAGTAACTGGATTTATCGGGGGTAAAGACAAACCATCGCCGATTTCTGACAAGGATGTGGAAAACCTGAAGACCAGGATTAATGAAGGAACCTTGAAACCAAAACCAAAATTCAGGTTTGAAATTGGTGATCATGTAAGAATTATTGATGGGCCATTCACGAACTTTGATGGAATTGTCGATGAAGTGAAGCCGGAAAAGGGGAAATTAAGGGTTATTGTGAGTATATTTGGCAGGTCGACGCCTGTTGAACTGGATTTTATTCAGGTTGTTCAAAATTGATGGAATCTATAGTAGATAGTTTTTATTGCCCGCAAAAAGCGTCTGAAGACCTTATTTTGATAGTAAGTGTCGAGTTGGATCGGGCTTGAGGTGGTGTCCTTTCAAAGATACGATTATATTACGAATAAAACAATGTAATTGGGGTGATCATAATGGCAAAAAAGGTTATTGCGAGTATAAAACTTCAAATTAAGGCAGGTAAAGCAACCCCATCGCCCCCCATAGGGCCAGCGCTTGGACAGCACGGGGTAAATATAATGGAGTTCTGCAAGGCATACAATGCTATGACACAAAATCAGGAAGGAATGGTAATTCCTGTCGTGATTACAGTATATGCAGATCGGTCATTTACGTTTATTACCAAGACTCCACCGGCTTCTGTGCTTCTCAAACAAGCAGCCAAGATTGCCAAGGGTTCAGGAGATCCAAGGAGAGAAAAGGTTGGAGCGGTGACGGCGAAGCAGGTGAGAGAGATCGCAGAAGTGAAGTATAATGACCTCAATGCTGTTGATATGGATGGAGCTGTGCGAATCATTGAAGGAACAGCGAGGTCAATGGGAATAGAAGTTTCAGGGTGAATAAACTTACAGTGTTTAGAACTCCACTCAGCTTAGAAGAGTGAGAATTCAGCTTTATTCTTGAGCATTTAGTCTCGATTTGAGGTTTTAACATGTTTAAAAGAGGTAAAAGTTTTATTGAAGCGAAAAAGAAGGTTGAAGCGGGGAAAAGGTATACCCTCAAGGAGGCTGTAGAAATAGTAATTAATACGGCGAGGGCGAAGTTTGACGAAACCGTCGATGCTGCCATCCGTTTGGGTGTCAATCCTCAGCATGCTGATCAGATGGTCAGAGGAAGTGTCGTGTTACCGAATGGATTGGGAAAATCAGTAAGGGTGTTGGTTTTTGCCAAAGGCGAGAAAGAAAAAGAAGCCGTCGAAGCCGGGGCGGATATCGTCGGTTCTGATGATATAATTGAAAAGATAAAAGGTGGATGGCTTGAATTTGACAGAGTAATTGCCACACCGGATGTTATGGGTAATGTCGGAAAACTAGGAAAGATTTTAGGTCCGCGCGGATTAATGCCCAATCCAAAGGTTGGTACGGTCACTTTTGATGTGGCGAAGGCTGTTCAGGAATTGAAGGCTGGGAAGGTGGAATTTCGTGTAGAAAAAGCGGGTATTGTACACAGTCCCGTTGGGAAGGTATCTTTTGGAACGGAAAAGTTATATGAAAACATTAGTGCCCTTTTGGAAGTAATTATGAAGTTAAAACCCGCTTCTAGTAAGGGTACTTACCTTAAAAGTATATCACTCTCTACGACCATGGGACCCGGGGTAAAAGTCGATCCTTTGGATGTAAGGAATATTTAGCGCTAAGAAGTCTGAGACAGCAGGTACAGGGATTTAAACGATTTGATCGGCCTGCCGAGACCAGTTAACGGTTTCAACACACTATAATAACGGCCATTTATGTCATTTGTGTTTATTATCTCCTGTTGTGCCTATCGTTCTCTGACTTTTAATTTATGAAAATGAAGAAAGGAGGTTATTGATTGGATCGGAGAACTAAGGAAAAAGTTGTAGCTGAGCTTCATGAACTACTCAAGGATACAAGGTTGGCAGTGCTTACCGGGTATACGGGTATGAATGTTGATAAAATGAATGCTTTGAGGAATAATTTACGAAAATCAGGTTCCGAATTCAGAGTACTCAAAAACACTCTCTTTGGAATTGCGTCCAAAGGGACCGATTTTAGTAAATTAGAAGAATATTTCAAAGGACCCTTGGCAATTGCCTTAAATCGAGGAGATGTGGTTGGTCCGGCAAAATTATTGATTGAATTTGCCAAGAAGAACGCTGAACTGGAAATTAAAGCCGGTATACTGGATGGCAAGCTCATCAGCAAAGAACAGATCAGTGCTCTTGCGGAATTGCCAAGTAAAGATGTCCTTATGGGGAAACTCCTTTCAGTAATGGTTGGAGTCCAGACTTCACTCGTGAACGTATTAAGTGGGGTACCACGAGGTTTTGTTTGTGCGCTCAACGCATATCGAACTAAAAAAGAATCAGGAAATTAAATATACAGGAGAGGATAATAAAAATGGCCAGTAAAATTACAAAAGATGACGTGGTAAAATTCATTGAGGAAATGACAGTCCTCGAGCTTTCAGAGCTGGTAAAAGAACTGGAAGAAAAATTCGGTGTGTCCGCAGCCGTGCCTGTGGCTGTGGCCCAAGTTTCCGCAAAGGGAGAACAGGCGGCCCCGGCGGAGGAAAAAACAGAATTCGATGCGATACTAACAGGATTTGGTGATCAGAAAATTCAGGTTATCAAAGTAGTCAGGGCTATCACAAGTTTGGGACTGAAAGAGGCGAAGGACTTGGTTGATGGAGTCCCCAAGCCAATAAAAGAAGGTGTGTCAAAAGAAGAGGCGGCTGATATAAAGAAAAAGATAGAGGAAGTTGGTGGCACAGTAGAAATTAAATAGACTGCAGGAAATAAGTAACAGTATAATTATAAAGAATAATAATGTGTTTGTAAGGGAAGAACTTTAAAACACAAAAGGATATTATGAGCGAGTTTAGAAAAAATTTCGGCCGAATAAAGAAGATTATGGATATTCCTAATCTGATTGATATCCAAAAGAAGTCCTACGAAAAATTCCTTCAGAAAGATATAGATCCGTTGACAAGGAGCAACTTCGGACTTCAGGGTGCATTCAAGAGTGTTTTCCCCATCTCTGACTTTAGCGGGAAATGTTCGTTGGAATTTGTGAGCTACAAAATAGGAAGTGTCAGATATGATGTGAAGGAATGTGTCCAGAAGGGGATGACGTACGCGGCCCCTTTAAAGATTGTAGTGAGGCTGGTCGTCTTTGATACCGACCGTGGTTCAGGGCAGAAAACAATCAGGGATATCAAGGAACAGGAGATATACTTTGGAGAAATTCCACTAATGACGGAAAACGGTACCTTCATCATGAATGGTACAGAAAGGGTCATCGTGAGCCAGCTTCACAGGTCTCCGGGTATATTTTTTGATCATGATAAGGGTAAAACTCTTGCGAGCGGAAAGCTGATCTATTCGGCAAGAATTATACCAATAAGAGGTTCTTGGTTGGATTTTGAATTTGATTCCAAAGACCTCCTCTATGTCAGAATAGACAGGCGGAGAAAGATGCCTGTAACGATTCTTTTCAAGGCTATGGGTGCAGCTACTGACTCACTTCTGAGTTATTTTTACAATATTGAAAAGGTATTTATAGATGGCAGTAAGCTTTATATGATCGTGGACGACTCTCTCCTGGGAGAGAAGGCCCCGGATGATGTGAAAGAACCCGGAACCGGTGAAGTAATCATTAAAAAAATGAGAAAGTTCAGCAAGGCTCATATCAAAAGGATGACTGAACTCAAAATAAGCCGGATACAAATTAAAGATATTGATATAATTGGGAAAATACTTGCTTCCGATGTAGTAGATCCTGAAACTGGAGAGGTATTATTGAGATGTAATGAAGATTTGACTCTTGAAGGTCTAGACCGGGTACGTAATAAGGCGATTAAAGAACTTCGGTTTATTTACATTGATGAGGAAAGATCCAATGCATCCATTCGGGACACCCTTTTGATTGACAAGATTGATAATGCTGAAGAGGCAATAATCGAGATATACAGGAGGCTGCGGCCGAGTAACCCGCCCACACCGGAAACGGCCCACAAGTTTTTCAACAGCCTCTTCTTTGATTCCACGAGTTACGACCTTTCAGATGTAGGAAGGGCAAAAATGAATTACAAGCTCCGCTTGGATGTTCCCATAGATGTAACGGTCTTGCGAAGTGAGGATATCCTGGCTGCTGTGAAATATCTCATTGATCTTAAGAATGGTGTTGGTGACTGTAGTGTGGATGATATTGATCATCTCGGTAACCGCAGAGTTAGGTCGGTAGGAGAACTTATCGAAAATCAATACCGGATAGGTTTAGTACGGATAGAGAGAGCAATCAAAGAGAGGATGAGTCTCCAAGATATAGAAACCATGATGCCCCATGAACTTATCAATGCTAAACCTGTATCTGCTGTAGTAAATGAATTTCTGGGAAGCAGTCAGCTTTCTCAGTTTATGGATCAGACAAACCCCCTTTCCGAAATTACCCACAAGAGAAGGCTTTCCGCGCTTGGTCCTGGTGGCCTCACCCGTGAAAGGGCCGGTTTTGAGGTTAGGGATGTTCATCCAACCCATTATGGTCGAATATGCCCTGTGGAGACACCGGAAGGACCCAATATCGGTTTGATTGTATCTCTCAGTACGTATGCGAGGGTGAATGAATTCGGTTTTATTGAAACACCATACAGGGTTGTTCAAAACGGTATAGTGCTCGATGATGTTCGTTACTTGACGGCAATTGAAGAGGAGAAGTACATTATTGCACCAGCGGACAGTCTCCTCGATAAACGAGGAAAATTTAAAGGAGAACTGGTTTCTTCGAGAAAGGGTAGTGATTTTATTTCTGTTCCACCCACCGAGGTTAACTTGATGGATGTATCGCCGGATCAGCTCGTCAGTATCGCAGCGGCGTCTATCCCGTTTCTGGAGCATGATGATGCCAACAGGGCGCTCATGGGTTCTAATATGCAGAGACAGGCGGTTCCCCTCCTGAGACCGGAAGTACCACTTGTGGGTACGGGGATGGAATCTATTGTTGCCAGGGACTCAGGGGCAGTCGTTGTAGCAAAACGCTCCGGAGTTGTCGAGCACGTAGATGCGTCCCGAATCGTGATCAAATGCGATGGGGTAGGGGAGGACGAGCTAGACACAGGTGTTGATATCTACAACCTCGCAAAATACCAGCGTTCAAACCAGGACACCTGCTTTAACCAAAAACCCATCGTAAATAAAGGGGATTGGATCAATAAGGGTAATATTATTGCCGATGGACCTGCGACCGATGCCGGGGAACTTGCTTTAGGGCGGAATGTAATGGTGGCTTTCATGTCTTGGGGGGGATACAACTACGAAGATTCCATTCTGGTGAGTGAAAGACTCATTAAACATGATATCTATACATCGATTCATATTGAAGAATTCGAAACAATGGCGAGGGACACGAAACTGGGAAAGGAGGAAATCACCCGGGATATTCCCAATGTGGGAGAGGATGCTCTCAGAAATCTCGACGAGAGCGGCATTGTCAGGATGGGCGTGTTTGTAAAATCCGGTGATATTCTTGTTGGCAAGATCACTCCTAAAGGAGAGACGCAACTATCGCCGGAAGAAAAACTGCTTCGAGCAATATTTGGTGAAAAAGCAAGCGATGTTCGGGATACGTCTCTACGAGTTCCCCCGGGTGTAGAAGGTACTATTATAGACGCGAAAGTATTTACCAGAAAAGGTGCTGAAAGAGACCACAGATCGCAATATATTGAAGATGAGGCAATGCGGGATTTATGTAAAGACCGTGATGATGAAATTAGCATTATTGCAGGAAGTGTAAAAAACAACATTGCCGGCATGCTTGTCGGGAAAATATCCGCAGCGAAGCTGGTCGATCCAAAGAAAAAAAAGTTAGTATTGAAAAAAGGGGATAAGATTGAGAAGGATATCCTGGAGAAGATACCCTTTAGTTTATGGAAAGAAATATCGCTGGTAGGAGAGGAAGCTACAGAGGAAAAGATAAATACTCTGATGGCGAATTATGAAAGAAAAAAAGAGATTGTTGAAGCTTATTTTGAAGAAAAAATGGATAAGCTGAAAGCAGGTGATGAGCTTCCCCCGGGTGTGATCAAAATGGTTAAAGTTTATATCGCCATTAAAAGAGGGCTATCTGTCGGTGATAAGATGGCTGGTCGCCACGGGAACAAGGGTGTGTTATCGAGGATCCTACCAGAAGAGGATATGCCTTACTTTAAAGATGGGACACCAGTTGATATAATTTTAAATCCTCTGGGTGTTCCATCTCGTATGAATGTCGGACAGATTTTGGAAACACATTTAGGCTGGGCCGCCAGAGGCTTAGGTGAAAATATCAATACTATGTTAGAAAAACATTACAGTGCCGATCGGTTGAAGCAGGAGTTAAAGAACATTTATTCTTCCCCTGAATTTGATCGCTATATCGATGGAGTTTCTGAGGAAAAGCTTAAGGAATTTATCGGAAAACTTAAAAGAGGTATTTTGGTATCTACTCCGGTATTCGATGGAGCAGACGAAAGTGAAATCCGTGATATGCTTAGAAGGGTGAATCTTCCGGAAAATGGACAAACTATCCTTTTCGACGGGAAGACTGGAGAACCTTTTGATCAGGAGGTTACAGTCGGCTTGATATATATGCTGAAGCTCCATCATCTTGTTGATGATAAGATTCACGCCCGATCCATAGGACCCTATTCTTTAGTGACACAGCAACCTCTCGGTGGAAAAGCACAATTCGGTGGCCAGAGGCTTGGTGAAATGGAAGTATGGGCCATGGAAGCGTATGGTGCCGCGTATTCACTGCAGGAGTTTCTTACTGTTAAGTCTGATGATGTCGCGGGGAGAACAAGGATCTACGAAGCGATAGTGAAGGGTGAGCATACATTTGAACCGGGGCTTCCGGAATCCTTCAATGTCCTTGTAAAGGAACTGCAGAGTCTTTGCCTTGATGTGGATTTAATGGAAGAAGAATAACCATTTTCGTCTCCCGAGGCGGGAGCGTCAGGAAGAATTGTCAGGCAAGAGTAAACTAATGCCAGTTTATGATGGGATAATAGAAGGGCAATACTAAATATTCATTGTATTATCTTCTGCAGAGAGCAGGAGATAAAGGAGATATAAAATAGTGGAAGATATTTACAGCTATTTTGAAAAACCGAAAGATCCTATAAGGTTCAGTGCTATTAAAATGTCAATTGCTTCGCCGGAAAAAATCCTCTCGTGGTCCCATGGTGAAGTGAAAAAACCTGAGACGATTAATTACAGGACATTCAAGCCGGAAAGAGATGGGCTTTTCTGTGCAAAAATCTTCGGACCTGTAAAAGACTATGAGTGTCTTTGTGGCCGATATAAGCGAATGAAATATCGTGGGGTCGTCTGCGAGAAATGCGGTGTCGAAGTTATACAATCCAAGGTTCGTAGAGAAAGGATGGGTCATATTACCCTGGCGACACCGGTCGCTCACATCTGGTTTCTTAAGAGTCTTCCGAGCCGTATTGGAAATGTTCTCGACTTGAGCCTCAAAGAACTCGAGAAGGTTCTTTACTTTGAGTCATGGATCGTTCTGGATTCAAAAAACACTCCTCTGAAAAAGAAGGAACTCCTTTCTGAGGAGGAATTAGGTGAATTAAAGGAGCAGTACGGTGAAGATGCCTTTGAAGCAGGCATTGGAGCCGAGGCTGTGAGAAGACTTCTTGAAGAAATCGATCTGGCAAAGATGGATGAAGAACTTCGATTGGAGCTCAGATCAACTCTTTCTGACACCAAAAGAAAAAAACTTGTCAAGAGGCTGAAAGTGATCGAGTCTCTGAAAAAATCCAAGACAAACAGACCGGAATGGATGATTCTCACGGTATTGCCGGTCATTCCTCCGGATTTGCGACCTTTGGTGCCTCTTGATGGCGGCCGCTTTGCCACATCAGACTTGAATGACCTTTACAGAAGAGTGATCAACAGAAATAACCGTTTGAAGCGCCTGCAGGAATTAAACGCCCCGGAAATTATCGTGAGAAATGAAAAGAGAATGCTTCAGGAAGCGGTCGACGTTCTTTTTGATAACGGGAGAAGAGGTCGGGCCATAACCGGTTCCAATAAAAGGCCCCTTCGATCCCTGTCAGATATGTTAAAAGGGAAGCAGGGCAGGTTCAGACAAAACCTCCTCGGGAAAAGGGTGGATTACTCGGGACGGTCGGTGATTACCGTAGGCCCGGATCTTAGGCTTCATCAGTGCGGTCTTCCAAAGAAAATGGCTCTGGAACTATTTAAACCATTTGTCTATAACCGCCTTGAGGAAAAAGGTTATGTCACCACGGTAAAAAGTGCAAAAAAGATGGTGGAAAAGGAAACAGCCGAGGTATGGGATGCGTTGGATGAAGTGGTTCGCGAATACCCGGTTATGCTGAATAGAGCGCCTACCTTGCACAGGCTCGGCATTCAGGCCTTCGAGCCGGTTCTTATTGAAGGGAAAGCGATACAACTGCATCCTCTGGTCTGCACGGCATTCAACGCCGATTTTGATGGTGATCAGATGGCTGTCCATGTTCCTCTTTCTATTGAGGCCCAGACAGAGGCCCGGGTCTTGATGATGTCGACGAATAACATACTTTCTCCCGCAAATGGGAAACCAATTATCAATCCGAGTCAGGATATTGTTCTGGGGATTTATTACTTAACGCGGGCCAGATCAGGTGTAAAAGGGGAAGGGATGGTCTTTTCAGATCCGGGTGAAGTTCGCCGCGCCCTTGATATGGATGCCGTTGATCTGCACGCAATAATAAAAGTTCGAATCGGGGGTGAGTTGAAGGATACTACGGTTGGGAGGGTGGTTCTTAATGAAGTTGTACCTAAAGACATCTCTTTCGATGTCATCAATAAAGTAATGAATAAAAAAGAGTTGGCAAATCTCATTGACAATTGCTACAGGTTGTGTGGCGCCAAAACGGCGGTATTACTGGCAGATCAGCTGAAGGATTTGGGTTTTAAATATGCGACGAGGTCAGGGGCCTCGATAGCCATCCACAATATGGTTATCCCTAAAAATAAAAAAGATATTGTAGATATGGCAGACAACGAGGTTCTAAAAGTTCAGAAACAGTATATGGACGGTCTTATTACGGATGGTGAGCGTTACAATAAAGTCATTGATATATGGGCGCAGGCTACGGAAAAGATAGCTGCTGAGATGTTGAGCGGTATCGGTGCAGAAGAAATAGCGGAACCATCTGGGGTGAAGAGAAAAGGAGAAAGCTTAAATCCTATCTATATGATGGCTGATTCCGGCGCGCGAGGGAGCGCTGTGCAGATCAGACAGCTTGCAGGTATGAGGGGATTAATGGCCAAACCGTCCGGCGAAATTATTGAAACGCCGATTACTGCAAACTTCCGGGAAGGTCTTACTGTTCTTCAATATTTTATTTCTACCCATGGTGCAAGGAAGGGTCTGGCTGATACAGCTCTGAAGACTGCTAATTCAGGATATCTTACAAGAAGACTTGTTGATGTAGCCCAGGATTGTATAATAAGCGAAATTGATTGTGGAACTATTGACGGTATTTATGTCTCTGCGCTTATGGAAGGTGGAGAGATTATAGAAACAGCGGGTGAGCGAGTTTTAGGAAGAGTTGCCCTTGAAGAAATAAAGGATCCTTTTACCGGGGAGGTCCTTGTTCATACGAATGAAGCAATAGATGAAGCTCTCGCGGAGAAAATTGA
>DNUI01000046.1:9599-11172 GCA_003508565.1 Syntrophaceae bacterium | reverse complement strand
GGTGGTACGGCAAAATTTGAAGAACACTCTACCCTGGAAGCAAGGCATGACGGTACTATTAAGTACATGAATCTCCATACAGTGAAGAGCCATGGGCGGGATCACGTAGTCATGAACAGGAATGGTGAGATTCATGTTCTTGATGAACAGCAAAGAAGCCGCGGTAAGTATCCCGTTCCCTATGGGGCACACATTAAAATAAAAGATGGCAGCATTGTAAAGAGGGGAGATTTGATCGCGGAATGGGATCCTTTTTCCATACCGATACTTGCTGAGGTTGACGGTGCTGTGAAGTATGGAGACATTATTGAAGGAAAGACCATGCAGGAACAGCTTGATGAAGTAACCGGTCTTTCCAGAAAGGTGATTGTCGAATACAAGGGTGCGAATCTACGTACAAGGGTTTCCATTAAAGACGAAAAAGGTAAGACGGCAAAAATTCCCGGTACAAATTCTGTCGCGAGATATTTGTTGCCTGTGGGTGCCAATATTGTCGTTTCTGAGGGGAATAAGGTAAAGGCGGGCGACATTGTTGCTAAGATTCCCAGGGAAACCACAAAAACTAAGGATATCACAGGTGGTCTTCCCCGGGTCGCCGAGCTTTTTGAAGCCAGGAAGCCAAGGGAATTCGCGGTGATAAGTGAGATTGACGGTACGGTGTCGTATGGTAAAGACGCAAAAGGGAAAAGAAAGGTAATTATAACGCCGGATGTGGGAGAAGAAAAGGAATATCTGATCCCTAAAGGCAAACATGTCAGCGTCCAGGAGGGTGATAGGGTACAGGCGGGCGAAGCACTGATGGATGGCGTAAATAATCCCCATGATCTTCTGGCGATCAAAGGTGAAAAAGCATTAGCCCGGTACCTGGTAGATGAGGTGCAAGAGGTTTACAGACTTCAGGGCGTGAAAATCAATGATAAACACATGGAAATAATAGTACGCCAGATGTTGCGCAGGGTGAAAGTGAAAGATCCGGGAGATACATCATTCATTACCGATGAACAGATAGAGAGGCATCGCTTCCAGGAAGAAAACACGAGGGTCATTGCCAAAAATGAAAAACCGGCTATCGGGGAACCAATGCTGCTGGGCATTACCAAGGCATCTCTCAGTACACAGAGTTTTATCTCTGCCGCATCCTTCCAGGAAACAACGCGAGTTCTCACGGAAGCTTCTCTTGCGGGAAAGATAGACTACTTGAGGGGGCTTAAGGAGAATGTCATCATGGGGAGGCTGATTCCTGCGGGGACAGGTCTATCCATGTACAGGAAGTTGGGTATTAAAACAGTCGAAGATAAAATTGCTCCTGCATTAGAAAATCAGGATATGGATCAAAATTTAGTTGAGAAAAAGCTTGACATACAGGCTGCAAATTGATAGCAAAATACCTTTTGTTGCACAGGATGGTTAGTTGAAAATACTTGGGAGGGATAATGCCGACAGTAAATCAGTTGGTCCGTAAAGGAAGAGTAAAGATACAAAAGAAAACTTCAACACCTGCGTTAACTGGTTCCCCGCAGAGACGGGGAGTTTGTGTCCGGGTGTATACCTCTACGCCGAAAAAGCCTAATTC